>CAIVND010000129.1 GCA_903907185.1 uncultured Acidimicrobiaceae bacterium | reverse complement strand
GCGGTGCGAATGATGCCAGATCGGCTCACCGAGGGGATTGGACCAGACAGATCAAGCTCAATGGCCACGTCAAAGGTGCCGGTTGGATGTTCCACGACGACCACCCCATCGCCTCTTGGAGTCAGCACCGAAGCGGCTGGCGTGTTTTCGATCATCGCAGCCGTCGCCACCGATACGGCCCCAAGGACACCGATCGCATCGTGACAGCGGTGAGGAATGAACGTTCTCGTACAGAGCGAGCCGCCATCTCGGGCCGGTGCAACCATGGTCAGCTTCGGCACGGTCGCCTTGGTGACATCACCAAGGTTCATCATCGGTCCAGCCTCGAGACGGATCGCCTCGATCAGTGTCCGTAGTGCCACGTTGGCCTCAAGCTCGGCGGGGTCCTCATAGCCGGTGATACCAACTGCATCGGCACGCATGATCACGACGGGCATCCCGTTGTCGATGCAGGTCACCTCGACGCCACAGATCACATCAACCGTATTGCCGGTTGGCAAAAGTGCGCCACAGGTCGCACCCTGCGTCGCCTCAAAATCGATACGGACCTCAGCTGCGGTACCGGGCACACCGGCGATCTCGGTGTCGCCTCCGTAGACAGGCTCACCGTTGTGCATCGGAAAGACCGCGGTCGCGATCGAGTCGGTATTGATCATCCGGATTCGTACCTCGGCTTTGTCACCATCGGAGGAGAACAGGCCGCGCTCAATCGCAAAGGGGCCAACGCCCGCGAGAATGTTGCCGCAGTTCTGCTGGTCGGTGACAAATCCCTCCTCGATACCGGTCTGAAGAAACAGGTAGTCGATATCTGCCTCACTGTCCTTGGACTTTGAGACAACGGCGACCTTTGAGGTGAGCGGATGCGCCCCACCTACCCCATCGATCTGTCGCGCATCGGGCGCACCCATGATCTGCAAGATCAACTCATCTCGCTCGTCAGGGTCATCGGGTAGGTCTTCTTCGAGGAAGTAGGCGCCCTTTGAGGTGCCGCCCCTCATCAACATGCATCTGAGTCCGGACATGGCTTGAGTATGCCTCATCTGTTCAGATTTGTCGATGCTCAAGGCTCTCCGTAACGAACTTCTACCGCTTTGCCTCGGCCTCCTCGGAGAGCAATAGCCAGCTGTGCTCCGCCTCAACAAGTCGGGCCTTCGCCTGCTCAAACTCTCGGCCGAGTCCGGCGAGGTCGTTGTAATCCGTTGTCTCGCCCATCTGGCCCACCAGGCGGTCGCACTCTTTCGTCAACCGATCTAGCTCGCGTTCCGCCTCATAGAGAAGACGACCGATGGTGCTCGGCGAGCGGGGCTTTGCTCCATTCGTGGGAGCAGTGCGCTTGACCTTCGGCGAACTCGTCGGTGCGGCCTCGATGGTGGCCGGGCGCGCTCCGGTCAGCCGGTTCACAAAAGCTGCGACACCACCGACAACGGGATCAACGGTCCCGTCATCTTCGACTACGAGCAGTCGATCGACACTGCGATCAAGAAAGGTTCGGTCGTGGCTGACGACGACAAGTGCCCCCGGCCAGTCATCAAAAAAATCCTCGACGATACGGAGCGTGTCGAGGTCGAGATCGTTCGTTGGCTCATCGAGGAAGACGACATTCGGCCGTGAAGCCAAAACAAGCAGTAGCTGCAGACGACGCCGCTCACCTCCAGAGAGTGTGGCCACACGTGCGAAGGGGAGATCGCCGGTGAACCAGAACCGCTCCATGAGCGCGATGTCCTCTGGAGCACCGGGTGCTCGCGTTGGGCCGGCGACAAGCTCACGAATGCGTGCATTTTCGTCGAGCTCGGCTCCCTGCTGGTCGTAGTAACCGGTGACGACGGTCGTGCCGACCTCCACAGATCCCGTTGTCGGTACTTTGCGACCAACAAGGAGATCAAGCAGTGTGGACTTTCCTGTGCCGTTCAGTCCCACAATGCCAAGTCGCTCTCGTGGATCAAGGTCGAGAGAGACGTGTTGAAGTGTTGGTCGTACTGCACCCTCATAGGTAAAGCCAACGTCGGTGGCG
>CAIVND010000128.1 GCA_903907185.1 uncultured Acidimicrobiaceae bacterium | reverse complement strand
TTCCCAGGTATCGACTTCATGCAGGTCTACGGGCTGACCGAAGGCGGGGGGACAACGTCGTTCGTACCGTCACAATTCCTTACGACCAAGGTCGGTTCGGCAGGTCGAGCTTCGATGCACAACGAGATCCGGATCGTCAATGAGGATAATCAAGACTGCGACCCCGAGATCGTGGGCGAGATCGCGATTCAGGGACCAGCTGTATCGCCGGGGTACTGGGATAACGAGGTAGCGACCAACGAGGCCTTCCGCGACGGTTGGCTGTTCACGGGGGACTTGGGCTACCTCGATGAGGACGGCTTCTTGTATATCGCAGGGCGAAAGAAGGACATGATTATCACCGGAGGGATGAACGTATATCCCACAGAAGTCGAGCACGTGCTCTTGCAGCACCCCGCCATTGCCGATGTCGCCGTTATTGGGGTTCCAGACCCGAAATGGGGAGAGAACATCTGTGCGGTTGTGGTGATGGAACGCGATGTCCAACTAGATGAGGGCGATGTCATTGCATTTTGTCGAGAGCACCTTGCTGGCTTTAAAAAGCCAACCAGGTTCGTGACGGTTGAAGAGTTACCGCGAACGATGGCAGGGAAAGTCCAAAAGTATGTACTCAGAGAGTTTGTGATGGGTATCTCGACGTCGTGACTAGTCCTCGGTCAGAATCACGCGACAACTTGGTGGCCGAATACCTGAGTGCACTGATTGAAGAGAAGCTTCGTGTGGTATCGATGGAGCAAATCGAAGGTGGCTTCTCGCGCCACACCCACCGTGCGGTCTGTGAGACGCAAAGCGGCGAGCGACGTACCTTCGCGCTGCGAGCCGAGGCGGAGGGCGGTCTCCTCGAAACTGACTTAGCGCGAGAATTCAAAATCGTCCGCGCCCTCCATAAAAAGGACTTTCGCTTACCACCGGTTCTCGGTTTCGAGACGAGTGGCGAGGTTCTTGGCCAACGGTTCATCAAGACTGAGTGGGCTAGGGGATCGGTGGTTAACCCGTGGCGTACGAGGGTCTACGACGACGAGGCCCAACGTGAACAGTTATGTCTGTCTTGGATCACTGACATTGCCAGCCTTCACTCGATGGATGTGGAGGTCCTGCGGGCAAGTGGGGTTGACGTGGAAGTCAATGCGTCGAGGTTCGTGAACGCCCAGGTTGAGTACTGGGTTGAACGCATTCGGCGCTCGGATCACCATCCAGGGCCACTAGCTGAGATGTTGTGCTCATGGCTCGAGATTGAATTACCCGATGGCGCGCAAACTACTATTGTCCACGGCGACTTGCGGCTCGGGAACATGCTGGTGGATGCGGGCAGGGTAAGTGTGTTCTTGGACTGGGAGATGGCCGGGGTTGGGGACTGGCGAAGCGATATTGGCTATACCTTGCTGCCGTACCATGCTGGCAAGTTGCTAGCGCCCATTCCACCGTCATGCAACGGTCTCATACATCCGCGGCGCTTCCTCGAACTGTATTTAAGCACCTCAGGATTTCTCCTTAGCGATGAGGAGGCGGTCTACTTTATGGTTCTCGGATGTGTGAAGTTAATCTCGATACTCTGCACCGGAATTGATTCATACATGAGCGAACGATCACTCGATCCTCGCTTGGTGTGGCTTAACATCGCGGTTCCCGGGCTGGTGCAGGACGCTCTTGAACTCATCGAGAAGGGACTGACATGGTGAGTGACATAAC
>CAIVND010000127.1 GCA_903907185.1 uncultured Acidimicrobiaceae bacterium | reverse complement strand
GGCGCGGTGTGCAGTTCGGCCAGCCACATGACGTCGAGGCCGCCGGCCTCAGCCGCATCGACCAATTCGAAGGATTCGGTGAAGGCGTCAGCCTCGGTTTGACCGGGGCGGCGCTGAAATTCGTGAAACATGCCGAATTCCATAGTTCGTTGTCTCCCTGTTTGCAGACAGCGTCCTCCGGTTCGGTGCATCCTGCAAGTCTTGGGGGTAGCGATGCGTGGACTGATCTTCGATTTCGACGGCGTGATCGCCGATAGTGAGGCGTTGGCCAACACCGTCCTGGCGGAGGCGGTCACCGCGTTGGGGTTGCCAACCACGCTGGATGATTCATTGACCCGCTATGTCGGCAAACGCGCGGCGGAGGTCATCGCGGCGATCGAAAGCGGTGTCGGGCGACCGGTGCCCGATGGTTTCGCCGAAGCTTTGCTAGCCGCGACGCTGGAGCGGTTTCGTATCGACCTGCGCGAGGTCGATGGTGACTTGAGTTCGAGCTGATCTCCTCGAACAATGTCCCGATGGGCACGGTGCCTCATGAAGATCTGAGAATGCGGATCGGATTATCGGGCCCGTCACTCTCGCTGGGTGATGAGTTGATCTTTACGAAGCAATGCACGCTCGCGCGAGCGCCGACCAAATTTTGGCTGAGCTGCGGCGAAACTATCTGGCGGTGATGTACTGCTCTAACGCGTCGCGATCCTGTTCAAGTTGATCAAGGCGCGTCTTTACGATGTCACCGATACTGACGATCCCAACGAGTACACCATTGTCGGAGACGGGCACGTGACGAATGCGATTCTCCGTCATGATTGCGGCGAGAGAGTCAACCTCGTCGTCTGGCGAACAGGTACGAATGACGTCGGTCATGATCATTTTTACCGGTGAATCGAGAATTGCGGGGCCAAACTGGCCGATCGCACCGACAATGTCTCGCTCCGAGACGATACCGTCGATGGACCTCCCATCCTTTGAGATAACGAGTGCACCGACACGTTGTTTGTGCAGTTCTCGAGTGACCTCGATGATCGTTGCATCGGAGTGGATCGTTGCGACAAACGATCCCTTTTGTTCGAGTAGGCCTGAGATATGCATCTCGTCCCCCTAACCACCCACGCTCTGGGGCCTGGGTGAACGTTCGGTTCAGCGAACCGACTTCCACATAATCGTGCACCCAGTGCGCGTCAATGTCAAAGCTTTAGCAAAGGAAAGGCAGTACCGCCCAATCATCTCTGGCGACCGTTCAAAATTTCGATCTACGTGGTTTAACTACCTCAAAATTGGGTAGCAAAACCAAAGAGCCCCCATCGACTGTGTCGATGGGGGCTCTTTGGTTGCTCTTTAATTGCTTAACTCATGCAGCGAGCGAGGCGACTATGCCTTGTCACTCGTTGTTTTGCTTGCAGCGTTTGCCCAGGGCAACGCCTCACCCGAGCTCCGAAACAGTTTGAAGGCACAGAATGCCTGAGCAATTCCAGCGATAAGCGCGATGAAAAGTCCGGCATCAGCTCCGTAGCTATAGGACTCGACGCCCGACACATGGACGCTGCCACTTGGAAGAGTTACCCACCTGATCAAGATGAGTAGCACCCCAAGAACAGAGGCACCCAAGACGATGACGGCGGGCCCAACTGCCATCTTGGGAACATTGACGTCTGATCGCTGCATCATCACAAAAAGACCCACCACTGTAATTAGCAGTGCGCCGAGCAGGCCGTAACTCGTGCTCCAGCCGCTCACCGATGCGCTGTAGAACGAACTCGATACTCCGTACCAAGGCAGAAAGAGCGAAATCAGCGCTAATCCGCCGGCTCCCACGATCACCTTGTCAAGGTTCGACAACTTCTTTACATCGAAGGTTGCCATCAACCCTTCCTTTCATCGTCATTGTCGCGGTCAGTTCGCCGGACATTGAGATCGTATGGTCGTGGGAGCAAAAACGCTATGACTGCTTCGAAATCGTTATTCGAGGTCAAGACAACGTTCGAGAGGTGATTGTGGACTTACGCCGTCACATCTTCAAACAAGCTGTTGCTCGCCAAAGAACGTTTGTTATCGGTTACCCGCATAGATGGGTCTGGCGGCAGTAAAGGTGACGAAGCGGATCGTGAATCGCTCGAGGTGGCCCCGCGGGTAACTGCATTCTCTTGGGGGAGTTGGCTTCGCCGTGCATCGAGGGGTGCAAGAAAGAGTCCAATTTTCATGTTCGCTTGGTTGGGTGAGGCCAACCAGTAGCATCTCGACATGGTATTAATTGCGCTCATTTTGCTGGTTCTGCTCTTTGGCGGAATTGGATTCTTGGCCCACCTCGTTTGGATCGCCGCGGTGATCGCGTTGGTGATTCTCGTGGTGCACGCTCTTACCCGCACGTAGCGCACGAAGTCCGCGATCTGCGCGCTAGATATCCACACCGCTTCTCGTGGGTGAGATTGGGCCCACGCGCTCGTCAGAGAAGACTGGCTGTCGCCGAGTGACCGCCGCACTCGCGCTCAAATGGATCAGTTGACAGGACTATTTGGGAGAACGCTTGCCCGTTGTCCGTGTCGCTTTTCCGATCCGAAGTCTGCAACTCCCGAGTGCAACGTGGTGCGATGGTCCCAAAAGGCGATGTCTCCAACAGACCAGTTCCACCGGATCACGAACTGCGGAAGGAGTTGCTCTCGAAAAAGCAGCTGAAGGATTGCGTCACTCTCGTGCTTACTGAGCCCAACGATGTGATTGGTGTGCTGTTCACTCACCCAGTAGTTCTTCACGCCGGTCTCGGGAATCACCCGTACTAATGGGTGCACGTTCGGCCGCATGATGTGTCGAAGTTCTTTCAATTGCTCAGGAGTGAGTTCTTCCTCGTATCGGCGTTTGTGAACCTCTGCCAGCTCCTCGTCTGGGAGAAAGTAGTACGGCATGACGTGGCTTGCGGACAGTGTTTCGAGGAAGTCTCTTACCGGTTGGCTGAGTGACTGATAGCTCGAAACCAGATCTGCAAACATCGTGTCGCCACCAACCTTGGGGATCTCCAACATCTGCAGCATGGAGAAGGTGGGTCCGTGCTCGCCGTACATATGGTCCGCGTGGAAGTGCGGGACAACCGTGACGTTGGTCAGCCCCTCCTCCTCGTACTCCTGTGCAAACTTCGCTCCCGGCTGTTGACCAGGGGGGCCGAAGTGGCCAGCAAACTTCGACTGCTCACTCGGTGTGAGATGTTGATTGCGAAAGAACAGCACCTTGTATTTAAGGATCGCCTTTTTCAAGCTCGCCACGACATCGTCGCTGAGCGGCTCTTTTCCATCGACACCCTCGACAACTGCACCTAAGTTCGGAGTAATCGGAGCGAGTGCGACCAACGTCTGTTTCTCAGTAGTGACTGTCATGATTCGTGATTCCCCCCGGACTGTGCGATGAGACCAACGGTAGCTAGGCCCGGTCGCTGGCGCAATGTGCTCCATCGATCTCAAGGCTTGCGCTCTGCCTGTCCTAAGGCGTGCGTTCTGTCTTAAGGTTTGCGATCTACTACCAAGTTCAGCTGTTCATGGCGACTGCGCCAGGATCACCAGCGATAAAAGTCTATGTCAGCGGTCAGCTCATCTTCAGCTGGCATTCAGCTTTGATTTCAATACTTGTCTCATGCCAACGGCCACTTCGACACGTCAAGCATTCCCATCCACCCGTCATACGGTTTCGCGTCGCCGTGTTCAACCACCTCCGTTGTACCACTGGGTACCAGATTTCGCAGCGGTCATAGTCGGTCTTGGGCTCGGTATGTCGCTCGTCCTCCCATTCCTGCGCGAGTCATGGTCGCAGTTCACCGCTCCAGGCGGTATGGCCACCTTTTTTGGCGATGTCACTGCGATGGCGGGAACCTACCTGCTTCTTGTCATGGTTCTGCTCGCGTCGCGACTTCCGATTCTTGAGCGAGTTGTCGGACAGGACCGCCTCATCCGTTGGCATCGGCGACTGTCATCGGCGCCTCTGTTGCTACTTGGGCTGCACGGTGTTCTCACGATACTCGGCTATGCACAGGCGTCTCACATTGGGTTCTTCTCCGAAGCGGGATCGCTGATCACCACGATGTCGTGGATTCTCGCCTCTGTGGTCGCGTACGTCATGTTTGTCGCGATCGCTGCTGCATCGATACGCGCCGCACGCCGCCGCCTCAACTATGACACCTGGTGGGTAATCCACCTCTACACCTACCTCGCACTTTCCTTCTCGGTTCCGCACCAGATTGTCAACGGCATCGACTTTGTCGGACATCCTTTAGCTCGTGCCGCGTGGGTGATGTTGTGGCTGGCAACAGCTGGCGTTGTCCTGATCTGTCGAATCGGTCTGCCGATCTGGCGAAGTATGCGCCACGGACTTCGCATCGTCGAGGTAAGAACGGAATCTCCCGGGGTATTTTCGCTTGTAGTTCGCGGTCGTGGCCTCGATCGCCTTGCGGTGCGAGGTGGTCAGTACTTTGCTTGGCGCTTTATGACGAGAGATCTTTGGTGGCACGCCCACCCATTCTCAATCTCTGCCATGCCACAACCGCCGTACCTACGCGTCACGATCAGGGCAATTGGCGATAGCTCCTCTCAGATCGCTCAGCTTCGGCCAGGCACTCGGGTGGCAATTGAGGGCCCGTACGGGGCATTCACTGAGGCCACGCGAACTACCAAAAAGGTTGCGTTGATCGGAGCAGGCGTCGGCATCACTCCGATCCGTGCCCTTTTGGAGGATCTACCAACAGATGTCGACGTGGTAGTCGTCCAACGTGCATCGCGCGTCGAGGAGCTCATCCACAACTCGGAGCTCAACGAGCTTGTCGCGGCACGAGGTGGCCGCTTGGTAGAGCTCGTCGGTTCTCGTAGGCAACATCGGCTCGATGATCCCAAGGTCCTCAAGCAACTCATCCCTGACCTCGCGCGACGCGACGTCTATATCTGTGGACCTGAGGGATTCTCCGCTGGCATTGAGCGGTCGGCGCGCCGGATCGGCGTTGTGGCGACTGCAGTTCACCGTGAATCGTTCGAGTTCTAGTCAAAAGGAGAGTAGCTGTGAGCCGTGCCCCCAAAGTTTTGGCCGGAACCATCGCTGGTATTGCCGGTGTGCTCGCGTTTCCAATGTCGCATAGGCCGCTGACCATCGCATCCCCCACTACGAACGCGAAATCAAATTCATCAGGTTCAAGTTCGTCTTCGGGCACTTCGAACTCGTCGACCTCATCGTCGAGCAGCTCTGGTGCAGCTGCTGGCTCGACGCAGGTCACCTCAGCAACGGGAACCGATGAGGCCTTCCGCTATGGTGACATCGCGGTGAAGGTGACGATCAAAGGTTCAAAGATCACCGCGGTCACCATGGCGAGCCAGAATGAGACGGACAGTCGGTCGCAAGAGATCGACAGTTATGCGATTCCGCAGCTAGAGAGCCAGGTCTTAGCCGCTAACTCTGCCAACATTCAAGGAGTCTCTGGGGCGACCTTCACCTCGCAGGCTTTTTATGATTCAGTCGTCTCTGCGCTGTCACAGCTCGGATTCAAATAATGATGGGCGAGTCATCTACTCACCTTGAACCGGTCATGGGGACAGTTGTTGGCTTCTTCAGCGAAACGTTGCTGCCCATCAACGGGTTGAAAGATGCTGTTGAAGAACTGCACGAAGTTGATCGAATCTTTTCAACTTGGAAACTCGCCAGTCCAATCTCTCAGCTCCGCTCGGGTCAACTTGAACGTTCCAGCCTGGATGAATCTGACGCGACACTCATCGATGAGGTGCTCAGCCGTTGTACCCTCGCCCGGGAGCTCACCGACGGAGCGTTCGATCCGTGGGCGATGCCCGGTGGTGTCGACCCAACGGGGTTGGTGAAGGGTTGGGCAGCAGCAAGAGCACGTGAAGCGTTGCTACGAGCCGGAGCGCGAGATGTGATGGTGAATGCTGGCGGCGACATCGCTGTTTCAAAGCGCACCGATGGACAGCTATGGAGAGTGGGAGTTCGTCACCCCAGCCAACCAGGTGCACTTGCGGCCGTAATTGGGGTGGAAAGTGCGGTAGCGACCTCGGGAAATTACGAACGTCCCGGGCAGTTGGTTGATCCCACGTCGGGACGAACCGCGAGAGGAACGATCTCGGCCACGGTCGTGGGACCAGAGCTTGACCTCGCTGATGCACTTGCTACCGGGCTCTTTGTCCGTGGACATTCACTACTTGCGCGGATCGATGAGTTGGCTGGATACGAAGCCTTCTGTATCGACGAAGGTGGACGTTGGTATTCGACGCCGGGAGTCCGTTTTGTCGATGCGACCCAGGCGGCGGCCTGTTGAGGGTGTACTCGAGCCCAAACCGCTTGAAGTAGCAGCACCTCGATCTCCGTTTTTCTCAGCCACCATTCAGGTGGCATTCAGTTCCTAGGATGGATTCTCGGCGACGATGGTGCCTAACGGCGGAGAGAGGACGGTAGATGATGTCGAGCGATATGACCGCGTCGGGGAGAATTCTTGTCGTTGACGATGAACCTTCGATCGTCGATTCTGTTGCGACGGTTCTCCGGTATGAAGGGTTCGAGGTCGACGTTGCGCACTCTGGCCGAGTTGCTCTTCAAAAGGCACAGGACAACCCTTTCGATCTCATCGTCTTGGATGTCATGCTCCCCGATCTCGATGGGCTCGAGGTAACAAGGCGGATCCGTGCGAACGGGATGGATGTTCCGATTCTCTTCCTTACCGCGAAGAGTGAGGTAGAAGATCGCGTCGCCGGGTTGACGGTCGGCGCCGATGACTACGTCGCGAAGCCATTTTCACTGATGGAGATCGTTGCGCGAGCGAAGGCAATTCTTCGTCGACGTCAATCACCGATCGATGACCGCAAACTTCGCTTCGCCGATCTGGTGATGGATGAGGAGAGCCACGAAGTATGGCGCGCGGGAAGTCCTGTTCATTTCACCGCCACGGAGTTCAACGTGCTTCGGCTGTTCCTTTTGAATCCACGGCGGGTGCTCTCGAAAGACCAGATCATCGATCATGTCTGGCACTACGACTTCGGTGGAAATCAAAATATCGTTGAAACCTACGTTCGATACATCCGAAAGAAGCTGGATGCGCTTGGGCCTCCGTTGATCCATACCATTCGACTTGTCGGATATGTATTGCGCGAGGGCGCATGAGCGGTCGATTCTCACTTCGAACTCGTCTGCTCCTTGCCGTCTGTGCAATCACCCTTTTGACGCTGAGCATCGCGGACATCGCGATCTATACATCGTTGAAGTCCTATCTCTACGGCCAAGTCGACTCAACCCTTCAGCTCTCACATCGGGCGATTGAGGCAGCAGCGAGTGGTGGAGATGGTCAAGATCGCTCAGGTGTTGGAGAGCCCAGTCAACCCGTTGGACTTCCTGGAAGAGCTCAGCTGCCAGGTGCATCAAATTTTTGTGGCGTCGGACGCGAGAGCGCTCCTGGCATGTACATCGAAGTGCGGACAGCACAGAACAAAACAGCGAACGGTGAGCTTTGTCCAGCGTTTGCACCAGGAAAGAGGTCGTATTCGCCAAAACTGCCAGCGGTGATCACTGGCTTTGCAAATAGTCCTAGTGATCCAAACGAACCGGTGGTGTACCTGACCGTCCCATCGACCTCGAAAGGCGGACCGTTATTTCGAGTCCGTGCCTCTGAACTTCCAAATGGAGCCATCCTCATCGTTGCCGACCCAACGAACAACATCTTGAATACGCTCGGCCAGCTCGTGCTCCTTGAGGTATTCGTCACCGCTGGTGCACTGGTAGGTGCGGTCATTCTTGGACTTTGGCTGGTTCGTGTTGGACTTCGACCGTTACGAGATGTTGTTCGGACGGCTGAGGTGATCGCTGAGGGTGATCTCGTGCATCGCGTTCCAAACGCCACGACGCGAACCGAAGTTGGCCATGTAGCGACCGCACTCAACGTGATGCTGGAGCGCATCCAGGAGTCTTTTCGCGATCTGCAAGCATCCGAGGACCGGTTGCGCAGGTTTGTCTCCGATGCCTCTCATGAATTGCGCACACCGATTGCAGCGGTGTCGGCATATGCCCAGCTGTTTCAACAAGGTGCACGTGAGCGCACCGAAGACCTTCCCCGTGTGATGGATGGTATCGAGCGGGAGACCCGAAGGATGACTCGACTCGTCGAAGATCTTCTTCTCCTGACTCGCTTTGACGAGGATCAAACTCTCAATAGGGAGCCGGTCGAGCTGGTTGGCCTTGTTGTCGAAGCGGTTGAGACCGCTCGCACCGTTGGTCCGGGATGGCCGATCGATTTTCGAGCGGATGAGCCAATTGAGGTCATGGGGGACTGGGGCGCGCTTCGCCAAGTGGTCGACAATCTGCTCGCCAACGTTCGTGCCCACACTCCGGAGGGGACGACGTCGACGGTTCAAGTTGGTCAAATCGGGGACGAAGCGTTTGTTGAGGTAAGAGATGATGGCCCGGGAATCACCGATGAACAGGCAGCGTTGGTCTTCGAACGCTTTTTTCGAGCGGACCCCTCTCGTTCTCGAGAGACGGGTGGGGCCGGCCTTGGCCTTGCGATCGTGGCGACGATCCTCCGCGCTCACGGCGGTCGCGCTGTTGCGGAGGCAAATACGGGGGGAGGAGCTGTCTTTCGAGTTCTCCTTCCCGTTCTTGATCCGAGCGAACGCGAAGCGGACGAGAACGAGCAGTTTTGATCAGACGTTCATCACCGAGGCAGCAGCTGATAGTTACCGATGACCGTCGCGTCAGAGGGAACTGGTCCTTCGACGCAACGATCTTTGATGCCGGACTGGAACGTGCTAAACGCGGCTGAGGTCGACAACGGATTTTCTTCGCCATCGAGCTCGGCGACGTGAACGAAGCTGACTCCGTCTTCGAGACGAAAGGTCGCGTAACGCAAACCCACGGGATTGGTCGTCGCGAGTTCCGCGAATACCTCGCGGATCAATCGCTCGTTTTCATCGGCACGCTCGGGCTTTGTCCGGTAGCGGATCACCTTGGTAACGGTCATTTTCCTCTCCATCTCTCTCCGTTTTCGCGGAGTAGGTCCTGGCTTCGGTCCGACAGTGAGCCGTGGCTCTCAGCGAGCACGCATCTGGTTGTTGCGCGATTCATGGGTGACTTCGGCGAGACCGAGCATCTCTAATAGGGGCGGAAGGTACATCCCGAATCTGCCGCGATAGCCATTTCGTAGGCCATACCAGCCGCCAACGGGATTATCCGGTGACCGTCCCCACGCCTCGACGGTGTGCGGCGCGGCGTCCTTCTTCTCATCGGCAGCCCCGAGCGCGACCCAGTCGGCCTGTTTGACCAACCAAGCATGGAGGTCGGCAATGGCTCGAAAGTCGTACTTGAGCGTGGTGGAACCCACCTGACACACGAGAGTCGGTGGATCGGCCTGGTCGTCTTTGTACATGGTGTACTCCGAGCTTCCCGGTGGAGTCTTCAGTACCCACGGGTCCTCTTTCGTGCCCTGTGCCATCAGCTATCTCCTTGTTCAATCGCGGACAGATAATGCGGCATGAGCGACTCCCAACCGCCACGATTCTGCGCGCGGCGTTCATCGCTTGTTTTCCCCAGTCGCTCCCAACCACGGTGCTCGATCTCGAGCCGAGTAGCAGTGTTACTTTGAGCCACAAAATTGATCTCGACTTCGGTAGCGTCAGCTCGGTCCTGTCGGAGATACCAGAGATAGACGAGCTGGCGAGGTGGGTTCCAGATCTTCACCTCTCCCCACTCATGTTCGACACCCTCCGATGTACGTTCATAGATTCGCCCTCCGGCGCCGCTTTCCAGGACGATCTTGAGACCGGCTTGTCCGCTCACGGTATGGTCACGAGGCCACCACCGATCGATATCAGCGGTCCAAACCCTGAACGCGTGTTCAGCGGAACAGGCAACCTCGAATGACATGTTGAGAGGAGCCATCATCACTCTGTTCTTTCGTCAGCGTTTTCAG
>CAIVND010000126.1 GCA_903907185.1 uncultured Acidimicrobiaceae bacterium | reverse complement strand
CAACGCCGACTTCGGCCTCACCACCGAAAAAGGCGAAAAAAGTTTCAGCCAAGCGTGCCGCGTCAAAGAAGGCTGTCAAGTCGGACGAACCCTCAATTGGAGCAACCTCACTCTCTCCTTCTGAAGTGAAGGTGCCTCGGAAGAGATTGGTAGCAAAAAAACCGGCAGTTGCAAAGATCTCAGGAACTTCAAAAGGCACCGGCAGGACGCCAACAAAGCGAGCTCCATCTAAAGCGGCAGTTGTCAAACAAGCTGCTCCCAAGAGATCAGCTGTCGCCAAACAGCCTGCGAAAAAGAGCCCTACAAAGACGACAAGTGCTTCGAAAAGGTCGGGAAGATGACGGCCTGGAACATCGAGGGACTCATCCCTCATCGACCACCCTTCCTTCTCGTCACCGAGATCACCGAGTTGATCCCAGGTGAACGGGTAACTGGGTTCTGGCAGCTGACTGGATCAGAGGATTTTTTCGCAGGGCACTTCCCTGGCCGACCAACCCTCCCCGGTGTGCTGATGGTCGAGTCCTTGGCCCAACTCGGGGCTGCGTCGGTTCTCGCTGATGAGCGATATGCGGGCCGTCTGCCACTCTTTGGTGGAATCGATAAGGCACGGTTTCGCCGCCAAGTAGTACCTGGCGAACGTCTCGATCTTGAGGTCGAGATGGGGCGACTTTCCTCTCGCGCGGGTAAGGGTCACGGGACGGCGCATGTTGATGGGGAGCTGTGCTGCGAGCTTGACCTGCTGTTTTTTCTTGCACCCGCCTAGAGTGTGAGAGGTGGAACTCTTAACCTCCGCAGAGATTTCGATGGAGCTTCCCGCTGGGGACTGGGTCCATCGAGGTAATGAACTTATTCGGGTTGTGCGGCGAGATGACTTTGCCGCGGCGCTCGAGTTTGTAAACCTGGTCGGAGCAATTGCGGACCGAGTTGGCCATCACCCAGATATTGATATCCGTTGGAACACCGTGACACTCCGGCTTTCGACGCATTCGATGGGTGGCGTCACCGATGCTGATCTGGCTCTCGTTCACGAATTAGATCGTGTCTGTTGAGATGAGTACCTCCCTACCGATTTACCGCTACCTTGGACTTGACGAACTCGCGGATGAGAAACATGTCATGGTCGACGGTGCCGCTAGGCCGAACACTACGACGGTCCTCTCGCATTGGGCCTCATCCGCGACGCCAAATAATCTCGTCGGCGACGTGTCAGCGGAGATTACCCGTGCATATCTGCTCGACAAGAGCGTTTGGGACCATCACAGCTCAGCTGTCACCTGTGATCACCTTGATATCGATGGTTTGATCTCGCTTTGTTTTCTTACGGATTCGAGTTGGGCCCTCGAGCACGCCGATCTTTTGATCGACGTCGCCCGAGCTGGCGACTTCGGTACGGTTGCGAGCCCGGAGGTGGCTCAGATTGCTTGGACTCTTGAGGCACTCATGGAGAGTCCAGATCTTGCTCAAGTGGCGATGGTCGATTCTGCGGTGACGCACGAGGGTGCAATGACACAGACGTATCGGGCCATCTTGAGTGTGCTCGAACGTATCGTCAATGATCCCGATTCCTATTCATCGCTGACAAGTGTTCGTCGATTGAGGTTCGAGACGACAGTTAACCAGATTAAGTCCGGAGCCATCGTCTTGGAAGAGATCAGTGCGAATGATCTTTGCGTTGTGCGCGTCGATACAACACTTGCGTTATCTGACCAAATCACGGTCGGTAATGGCGTTCATTTTGGTATTGATCCGTGGGCGATCCATAGTGCCACTTCGATGCCGAGAATATTCCTCTCGCATGATGCGCGATATGTGTACT
>CAIVND010000125.1 GCA_903907185.1 uncultured Acidimicrobiaceae bacterium | reverse complement strand
GCAACAAAGTCTTCGTCACGGATTGAAGAGCCAACTCCTGCCAATGACTCAATCAGCACCTGGTGGCCTGCGTAAACCAGCTCATGGACGCCCGCAGGCGTCATTGCAACACGATTCTCGTCCGTCTTCAGCTCTTTTGGTACGCCGATGATCATCGATACCCACCTCGTTGTCTATTCAACCGTAAGGCAACCGAGGTCCATGCAGGTGGAACCTCAGACAGAGACGCAGCTTGCAAAAGAGCAGGTCAGACCTGCCCGCTCCACAAGTCTCGATTGGTCCTATCGACCAGGCACCGCTAACCCTAAGATCGACAACGTTCTCTTTCCAAAGATGACGTCCGCACGGGAGGGCCATTTCGATGCCAATCATCAAATCAACACACACCGGCAGTTTGCCACGCTCGCCAGAGCTCACCAATCTGCTCATCGAGCTCGAGTCCGGACATCCCACGCCGGAGCTCGTCGACCTGACCACGAGCTCCGTTGCCGATGTGGTGTCGATTCAACATGACCTCGGTATCGATGTCGTGAACGACGGGGAGCAGGGAAAGACTGGCTACTCCACTTACGTGCGTGAACGACTGGCGGGCTTCGATGGTGAAGCCGCCGATCGTCCGCAGACCAACGATCTCAACGGTCACGACGACTTCGTCGAACTGTCCGTAAAACTCCGTGGTCGCCCAAGCACAAAGATGCCACCGTGTACATCTCCGATCCGCCTCATCGCGCCGGACGCGGTACATGTTGACATCGCCAACCTTGTAGCCGCTGCTGAAGCCTCCAACGTCCCGCGCGATCAGCTCTTTATGAGTGCGGCAAGCCCTGGACTCATTGGCATGTTCTTTGAGAACCAGTTCTATCCAAATCGAACCGAGTACCTTGCCGCCATTGGCGAGGCAATGAGACCGGAGTACGAGGCGATCGTCAACGCCGGAATCACGCTCCAGCTCGACTGTCCCGACTTTGCAATGAGCCACAACAGTGTCTTTCAAGAGCTCAGCGTCGAGGAGTTCCGTCGAGAGGTCGCAATTGGAGTTGAGGCGCTCAACAACGCAGTTGTCGGCCTTCCTGCGGAAAAGATGCGGTTGCATCTTTGCTGGGGGAACTATGAATCTCCTCACACCACCGATGTACCTCTCCCGGACCTCATCGATATCGTCACAAGAGCCACACCGGCCGGCATCGCGCTCGAGGCATCAAATCCAAGACACGGGCATGAGTGGAGAGTATTCGAGGACTTCCAACTTCCTGAGGATAAATATCTCATCCCCGGAGTCATCGATACCACCACAAACTTTGTCGAACATCCCGAGCTCATCGCTCAGCGACTCGGCTTCTACGTGAGTGTCGTTGGAGCCGAACGAGTGATGGCGGGAACTGATTGCGGATTTGGATCCTTTATCGGACGCGATCGAGTGGCCCGAAGTGTTGTCTGGTCAAAGCTCGAAGCGCTCGCTGAGGGAACGCGAATCGCGAACAGCAACCTTTAGTAAGCCAAAATCCGGAAGAAAATGCTCCACAACAAAAAGAGGAAGCCCTTTCGGACTCCCTCTGGCTGCGACACTCGTCTGTGCTCAATGAGGCGCTAGAAATCAGCTTGCTTGTTTCGATTCACGCTGTCAAAGCAGTGAAGGAAATGAAGGAAAATGGTTCGAATTCGATGCGCACCATGGGCAGTCTCAAACTGTGTCGATCTCTTCTGAATGCTGGCCTGGTTGACCGTTTTCGCGTGGCGATTTTTCCGGTTATCACCGGGGCGACAGGCAACAACAGAATTTACGATGGGTACCCCGACGTAGCGCTCGACCTAATCAACAGCCAAACATTTGACGGCCGAATTCAGTTACTCGAGTACATCCCAAGAATTTTGGCCGGGCCACCTGGTGCTATCGGCGGCGCCAAATCGAATGCGTCAACGAATTAGCTTGATTGTGTAAGAAGAAGGTCCCGGATCTGGTGGACCTGCGCCCAATACTTTTTCCCTTTCTTGTGGTGCACTCGTAGTGCAACACGCTTTCGATCAGATCGCAGATTTTCACCTACCTGAACTGGAGTTTTGTGGTGGGGCTAACAAGAATCGAACTTGTGACCTCAGCATTATCAGTGCTGCGCTCTAACCGACTGAGCTATAGCCCCTACAGGGTGATTAAGGCTACACCAGAGCAACCGGTGCTTCTTAATGGCCAAACTACCTGCAGTACCTCAATCCTCACTCACATCAGAGTCGACGGAGGTCACAGCTGCAACGTGCTGACCTTCGTCAACCGCCATTACCCGCACTCCAGTCGCATCGCGACCTTGAGCTGAGATCTCACGAACTGGCATCCGGATAACAACGCCCGAAGATGAGGCAATCAACAACTCTTGGTTGATATCAGCCATCAATGCAGCGACAACGTACCCTCGCCGCGCCGTGACCTTAATGCCACGTACGCCTTGACCACCCCTACCCTGAGCATTGAAATGATCGAGCTTGGTCCTCTTACCAAAGCCCTCATCGGTAACGATCACAAGATCGG
>CAIVND010000124.1 GCA_903907185.1 uncultured Acidimicrobiaceae bacterium | reverse complement strand
CCGATCTTGGCACATCGACGCTGTCTGGCTTAAGTTCCCCGTACTATATGGTTCGCGTGGCCATTGCCCTCCTAGTCGGTCGATTGGGGATTAAGCGATGATTCGAGCCGTTGTATTCGCAGTCATAATTTCTTTGAGTTTTTTAGTGTTTGTTGTGTCTTCAATCCGACACCGAAAGCTCCATGAGGGGTTTGCTGTCATGTGGATCGCGGTGAGTGTATTTATGCTGTTGGCTAGCGCGACTCTGCCGTTTCATGTCCTTGCTCATCTCGCATCAGTTCTTGGGATTGCATACCCACCTGATCTGCTGCTTCTTCTTGCGGTTGTCTTCCTTTTGATGTTGGTTCTTAAGCTCTCTTCCACAGTTTCTTTGCTTTCCGCTCGGGTTACGACTTTGGCGCAGGAGGTAGCGTTGGATCATCTGCGCCCGGGAATAGATGTTGAGACAGACAGCACTCTTCTAGATGGCAAGGACTAGATCGCAAGAATCTCTATTACGAATCATTCTTGTCTTAATCGGTTGGATGCCATGTTTCTGCTCGCGAACTGATCTGATGCCACCAACTCAGTGAAGAGGGTTCATCGGAATGCTTTCTGCCAATCGGGTGTCTCAATTAGGGTTGAGCGATTGATTTGCTTTGTATCGAAAGCGAGGAGTAAGGCGTGTCACTAACCGAGGCAACAAGGTCCCCGAAGATTCTGTCGCATGTTGCCAATTTCGTACTTCATCATCGAAAAGCAGTGATGGTGTTTTGGTTGGTGATCTTTGTGGCAGGAGGCGGTGCAGCCGGAAAGATCTCGAGTCGGCTTTCATTCGATTTCTCACTTCCCGGTCAGCCTGGATATGTAACAGGTCAGCAGGTGCTCAAACTCTACGGAAATGGTGGCGGCAATATCCCGAGCATCTTGGTGGTGACCGCGCCAGCTAAAAAGCAGATCTTAAGCGAAGAGCCAATGGTCGCAGGCGCCCTCGCAGCCGTCACGAAAGCAAACCCTGATGTGCGGGTGATTGACTTTGCGACAACCCGGGACAAGCGATTCCTGACGAACGATGGACGAAGCACTTACGCCTTGATCTACACACCTCCCGTCACCTCCCTCGCTGCTGATAAGAATGCAACGGATGCGCTTGCAGTCATCCAGCATGAGCTTCCTGGATATGACGTCGCAGTTACGGGAGTGGAGCAACTGGCTTCAGGTGGTTCATCAAGCGGCCCCGGTGTTCTTTTTGAGACGATGATCGGTGGCTTGGGGGCACTTGCCGTTTTGAGCTTTGTCTTCGCTTCATTCCTGGCACTCGTGCCTCTCCTTGTTGCCGCCGTGTCGATCCTTTCTGCTTTTTTGGTTCTGCTCGGTCTTACCTACCTCACCACGGTCTCGTTCATTGTCCAATTCTTGGTAGCGCTTGTTGGCCTTGGTGTTGGCATCGACTATTCATTGCTATTGGTGACCCGTTGGCGCGAGGAACGAGCCCACGGAATGGACAACGAATCTGCGGTGAAAGCCGCGGTGGAAACCGCTGGTCATGCGGTCCTCCTCTCCGGATTGACAGTGGCGATTGGCCTCATCGCTCTGATCGTCATTCCGGTTCCGAGCCTTCGCAGTACGGGATTTGGAGGCATGTTGATTCCGCTGATCTCGATCCTGGTGGTACTAACACTCTTGCCGGCGATCCTCGGGGGTATCGGTCCGAGGGTTGACTGGCCCAGGATCCGTCATGAGGATCACGCGAGCAAGGTCTGGTCGACATGGGCGAGGGGCGTAACAAAAAATCGCTGGCTCGCGACAGGTGGGGCTATCGCGATCTTGGTGCTCTGTATCGTTCCCGTTTTTGGCCTAAAGATCGGTCAGACAAGCGCGTCTGCTTTTTCGAAGGTCGGTCCCGCTCACGACGCGTATCAGACTCTCATCACTGGAGGTGTACCGAGCGGCGTCCTGACTCCGATTGAGGTACTGACAAAACAGGATGTGGCTACTTCAGTTATCGCGAAGCTTCGAAAGGTTCCAGGAGTGGCGACAGCGTTCGTCTCAACATCGCCAGGTTCGGTCCGCGGCGGAGATGTTGATATCTTTGCGATCCCCGCGGTCGAGACCGTCAACAATGTCACTCTCGCCCCGGTGAACTCCGTAAAGCAGTTAGTTGCTCATGAGCCTGGCGTTGTTGGTGTTACGGGGATAGGGGCGATTCAAGAGGACTACAGCCACGCAGTCTTTGATCACTTTCCATTGATGTTTGCGATTATCGCTGTCCTGACTTTTCTCCTACTCTCCAGGGCCTTTCGTTCAATTGTTCTTGCCGCGAAAGCGGTCATCCTCAATCTCGTCTCAATGGCTGCGACCTTCGGTCTTTTGACATGGTTCTGGCAGGAGGGGCACGGGTCATCGGCCGTATTCAGTATTCCTGCTACGGGTGCGATCACCTTTTGGTTGCCAGTGTTGATCTTCGCGTTTCTTTTTGGGCTCTCCATGGACTACGAAGTATTTATCTTGAGCCGAGTAAGAGAGGAGTATGACCGCACCGGAGACACGAGGGGGGCGGTTGTCGAGGGGCTCGGTCGGACCGGTCGTCTGGTGACCAGTGCTGCGCTGATTCTCTTTTTGGCGTTTGCCTCGCTCGCATCTGCGCCAGATACCGACATTAAGGTCCTTGCCACAGGACTCGGTGCTGGAATTCTTCTCGATGCCACGATCGTTCGCGCGCTTTTGGTGCCGGCACTGGTAGCGCTCTTTGGTAAATGGAACTGGTGGTACCCGCGTTGGTTTGCTCGCCTGACCTTCTCTGAAGCTCGCAAGACCGAATAACTCTTGCGTGAGTTGTTTAATTGAGTAAT
>CAIVND010000123.1 GCA_903907185.1 uncultured Acidimicrobiaceae bacterium | reverse complement strand
CGGGCCGATGACAAGGTTACCGATCGACAGATGCTGCCCCTGTTGGTAAGAGGAGCGAGCCCTTCTTCGAGGGTAGGCCTGCCAAGTTGCCCTAACGGCTAATGTTATTTATCCCCCGCAACACACTGCGTAATCGTTTGCAATCGGAAAGCAAGAGATGACCGTTACCAGGCCCGCCGATCTTCAACTTGACTTCGCATCCTTCGCTGAGCAGGTACATGAGCTTGCGCAATCCCGTAACGCAATTGTGCTGGCTCACAACTATCAGGTTCCTTGGATTCAAGATGTCGCAGACCACGTCGGCGATTCGCTGGCGCTGTCGCGTATCGCGGCGAAGAGCGATTGCGAAACAATCGTCTTTTGTGGAGTGCACTTCATGGCCGAGACCGCCAAAATTCTTGCGCCTGACAAGACCGTTCTGATCCCAGATCCAGCGGCTGGTTGTTCACTTGCCGATACCGTGACCGCTCCACAGGTACGGGCATGGCGAGAAGAGCACCCTGGCGCGATGGTGGTTGCCTACGTGAACACCTCCGCTTCGGTGAAAGCCGAGGTCGATGTCTGCTGCACCTCGTCGAACGCCATAGATATTGTGAACTCCCTCCCTCGTGATGTTGAGATTCTTTTTCTCCCTGATTATTTTCTCGGGGCGCACGTTGCTCGTGAGACCGGTAGGGATATTGCACTGTGGATGGGTGAGTGCCACGTGCATGCTGGGATCACGCCAGTTACCTTGCGACGTCGGTTAGAGGAGCAACCTGACGCTCAGCTTCTTGTGCATCCAGAGTGTGGCTGTACCTCAGCTGCGATCTATCTTCTCGGAACCGGTGAGCTTCCAGCGGATCGTACTCATATTGTCTCGACGGGATCGATGGTTGACATCGCACGAGGCGCAGGAGATGGCCATGTGCTTGTCGCAACGGAGACGGGAATAATCCATCAACTTGAGGCAGCGAATCCTGCAGCCACGTTTGAAGCTGTCAATCCGCAGGCAGTCTGTCAGTACATGAAGATGATTACCCCTGCGAAGCTCCTCGCTTGTCTCCAAGACGAGACCTCCAATTTTTATCGGGTTGAAGTCGAGGAGTCCATCCGCGTTCGGGCATTGGCGTCGGTCCAGGCCATGATCGCTTTGGGCACCTCATCTGCTACCGGCGAATAGCGCGCTGAGATTCTGCTGAAATGAGCACCCGAGACCGGTTTGTAACGCCTATCGATCTTTCAGGAATGCAAGAGATCTTCTGCGATGTTGCGATCTTTGGATCGGGGATTGCCGGACTGACCGTTGCGTGTGAACTCCCAAGTTCATTGAATGTTGTTGTCTTCTCCAAGGGCCTCTACAGCGATGGATCGACTCCCTATGCGCAGGGCGGAATTGCCGCGGCAGTGGGGGAGCTCGATGATCCGGCGTTCCACGCGGAGGATACCCTGATCGCTGCCGTAGGAACAGCAGATCCTATGGCGGTAGCGGTACTGACGACCGAAGCACCATCGGCGATCAAGTTCCTGATCGATCACGGCGTCCACTTTGATAGCGAGAACGGAACACTTGCGCTTTCGCTTGAAGGTGGGCACTCGCGACCCCGAATCGTTCATGCAGGAGGAGATGCGACCGGTGCGGAGCTCTCTCGGGCGCTTTTCGTCGATGCAAACACACGGGGGGTGCAGACGATTAATGACGCGTTCCTCGTAGATCTTTTGTTGGATCTCTCTGGTGCTGTCGCTGGAGCGGTCGTCCTCATTGGCGGCCAGCCAAACCTTGTTCGGTTCTCTCAAGCGGTGTTGGCCTCTGGTGGTGCCGGCCAACTTTTTTCCTCAACCACAAGTCCATCTACCTGTACTGGTGATGGCATGGCAGCGGCCTATCGAGCGGGTGCTGAGCTGGCCGATCTCGAATTCGTTCAGTTTCATCCGACCGTTTTGATGAGTGTCAATGATCCCCGCCCTTTGATCTCAGAGGCGCTACGAGGCGAAGGTGCCGTACTTCGTGACAGTAAGGGTGAGCGGGTGATGGAGGGTCTTCATACGCTCGCTGATCTTGCGCCTCGCGACATTGTCGCCCGTGAGGTGCTGAAACGAATGCACGATCAAGGAGTCGACCACCTCTTTCTCGATGCTCGATCGATTGCAAGCACAATGAACCGGCACTTTCCGACGATCTCTGCGTCGTTGGTAACACAGGGGATCGATCCCTCACGTGATCTCATCCCCATCTCGCCGGCCTCTCACTACAGCATCGGGGGCGTTCGCACGACCGTGAATGGGGAGACGAGCATTGGGGGACTGTATGCCGTTGGTGAGGTTGCCTCGGTCGGCATTCATGGCGCAAATCGACTGGCCTCGAACTCCTTACTCGAGGGAGTGGTGTTTGGTCGTCGGATCGCCCAACGGATCGCAGATCAGCCCCGATCGCCGACGAACACCCTTGAACCTCAGCTGTTTCAGCGTCCATCAAACGATCCGATAACAGTCAATCGTGATGAAATGCGCCAGGCGATGGATCGCGATGCCGGAGTCGTGCGGTCTCGTGAGAGTCTGCAGAGACTGCTTTCCTATCTCAAACCGATCGCTAGGAAAAGCGCGGTTCTCGATCAGGCATCGATAGAGACGATGAACATGGTGCTGCTCGATCAGCTGATGGTTCAAGGAGCGCTCGCTCGGAACGAATCACGCGGAGCACACTTTCGGGCTGACTTTGATCAACTGAGCGACCTTTGGCAGGTTCGTCACCTCTACCACCGGGGTACAGACGGCTCGCTCGAGCTCGCGAAGAGTGATGAGCTAAAGAGCGAGGGAATCGTCGCTACTTAGGGCCAGTGAGCACGAAACAGGTGGCGCTGAAGGACATGACCTCTTGGTCGTCTTGGTTGTAGGCGGTGAACAAGATTGAAAGAACACCGTGATCAGGTTTGGACGCAGCAAGCTCGCAACTCTCAATGAGCGCCTCAACGTGAATGCGGTCCTGCGGGTGAACAGGTAGTTTCCATTGGATCGATTCCACTCTCGGCGATGGAAGGCCAACGACTGGAGAGAGAAAATTGTCGGCGATAAGTCGCATCGACGAGCCAATGGTATGCCAGCCGCTCGCGATGAGAACATCCACTGACGTTGGATCGGTGTGCATAGGCTGTGGGTCGAACTGCTGTGCAAATTGAATGACCTCGGCTTCGGTAAGGGAAAACTCTCCAAGTTGGTAAAGTTCGCCGGCTTGAAAACTGTCGAACCAACGGTTTTGCGGTGAGGGGAGCCTGTCGATATCTTCTGATGTCATCTCGTGATCTTTCTGGTTGCCTTTGAATTGTCAGTTGTTGTAAGACGATCGGAAAGGCTCCGCATCGACTCCACCCGATCACCGTTCATCTGCGATCCGGCAAGAGCAGAGGGCGTTGACGCTCGCAACGCAACGCAGAACCAGAGGAACGATAGACAGACTCCGATCCACCAGGCGACGTGCAAGGAGTCGGAGTAAGAGGCTTGTGCAATGGACCGAACCGCCGCTGTCGCCGGTCCATAGCTTGAGCTCAAAGACGAGATGCCAGCACTCGTAACCTGGTGGTTGAGTGATCGCGATAGGCCTGCAGCCGAGAGCCGAGGAGAGATCGTCGCTGTAAATGAGGTCACGACCAGTGAACCCAGAACGGCGACACCAAGCGCGCTACCAATCTGTCGAGAGGTGGAGGTAATCGCTGAGGCAACTCCACCCTGCTCGGCAGGCATGGACGAGACCGAGGTGTGGGTCAGCGTTGGGTTTACCGATCCGAGGCCAGCACCGAGCGATACGTAGGCAACGCAGAGATAAAGACTCGAAGTTCGAGCATGGGTAAAGAGGAGCATTACGTATGCACTGCCCACGAAGAGTGATGAAAAGACCATAGCCATGCGGGGTCCATGGCGAGACATGTAACGACCGGAGATCGGTGCGCAGACCGTGATTGCAATCATCAGGGGAAGTGTGAATATTCCAGCTTGAAGGGCCGAAAGTTCTCGGACCTGTTGGAGATAGATGGTGTTGAGAAAAAGGAATCCGCTCATCAATATAAATGTCACCAACGCGATGAAATTTGCTCCCGCAAATGCCGGGTTCTTAAAGAAGTGAATCTCAAAGAGCGGCTCTTGTGTCTGTGATTCGATGTAGAGAAACGGAACCAGTAGTAGCAGTGTTAGTCCGAATCCACCTGCAACAAAAGTAGAGGTCCATCCGTACGATGGAGCTTCAATGATGGTCAGGACCAAAGTGAACAGAATCGCAATTATGAAAAGCTGTCCTGGTACATCGACTCTTCTGGCACGAGTTGCTGTCGACTCGGGGATGTAGCGGAAGGCAAAGTAGATTCCCACAAGTCCGACCGGAATGTTGACATAGAAGATCGACCGCCATCCGGTGGTGTCGACTAAGAATCCGCCGAGGATCGGACCACAAGCGCAGGCAACCCCATAGACACCACTCCAAACTCCGATTGCCCTTGCAAGATCAGCACGTTCAGTGAAGGTATTGCGAATTATCGAAAGGGTCGTTGGGACGAGCATGCAGCCTCCAAGACCTGCGAATACTCTTGCAACAATAAGTTCATCAGCGGATCCAGATAGGGAGCAGCCGATCGAGCCAATGGTGAAAACGGCGAGTCCCGTAACGAGAACGCTCCGTCTCCCGAGGCGATCGGCGAGAGTCCCAGCGAGAATTAGGAAACAGGTCAGGACAAGCAGGAAACTATCCACGATCCACTGCAACTGTGCCTCATCGGCGTGAAAGACCTTTTGGAGTGCAGGTAGAGCAACGTTCAAGATGGTGCTGTCGAGATAGTTCATGAATAGGCTGACGCAGCAGATCCCAAGCACAAGTTTTTTGCGGCGAGAGGTCAGTGCCATCGCGGAGGGCTGCTCGACACGAGCGCCTCGCGCGCGAGGTTCCCCTGTCGTAGTCACGTTTTCTCCTGGTTGGTTCTTGTTCGCAGGTGCGTCAACATACGATAGTTGGTATGTCGTAATTCCCGGTAATCCGATGGCATCATGGGGTTTTTACGGGACAAATTTCTATTGTCCTTGATTGGACGATAGAGGGGGGTAGTGTTCGGCCATGGGGGTTCTGGTAGACATCACGCCGCTGCGCAAGTATCCGCAGTTTCGGCGGTTGTGGATCGGTTATGTCATCTCGCTCCTTGGGTCACAGATCACCGTCGTTGCCTCGGCGTATCAGATCTATTCGCTGACGCACTCCAACGTCGATGTGGGATTGATCAGTCTGGCCCAACTTGGTCCGGCGCTCCTTGGGTCACTTCTGGGAGGTCCCCTTGCTGATGCGATGGACCGACGTCGTCTACTCCTGTGCACGCAGTCGGGCATGGCAATCTCCAGTGTCTGCCTTGCGCTAAATGCAACCTCGCATCACCCAATGATCTGGGTGATCTTCGTGACGGCGGCCTTCTCTGCTGGATTTAACGGATGTGACAGCCCGACTCGTATGGCACTCATGATAAACCTCGTAGACAGCGAATCTTTAGCTGCCGCCAATTCGATCCGGCAGCTCCTTCAGCAGTTGTCTTATATCGTTGGACCGGCCTTTGCCGGATTGCTACTCGCGGTATTTGGATTGACAACTGCCTATTGGGTTGATGTCGCCACCTTTGGCGCTGCGGTGGTAGCGCTGCTGAGTGTCTCTCCGGTGCCCCCGGTTGATGGGGGGCGCAAATTTGGACTCTCGTCAGTAGTTGAAGGCTTCCAGTTTCTTAAGGGGAAACGTGCCATCCAGGGTTGTTACGTTGCCGATCTCAATGCAACCATCCTCGGTATGCCAACTGCGCTATTTCCTGCGATCGCTTTGACCAAGTTTCACGGCGGCACCCATGTACTTGGTCTTTTGTATGCAGCACCAAATATTGGTTCATTTACCATGGCACTATTCAGTGGTTGGACCTCAAAAGTGATCCATCAGGGTAGAGCGGTGCTCATTTCGATCGCTCTCTGGGGATTCGCGATCGTAGCTTTTGGTTATTCGCCAAACCTGGTTCTCGCGGTGATCTTTATCGCCTGCGCGGGAGCGGCCGACGTGATCTCGGCGGTGTTTCGAAATCTCATTATTCAACGCGAGGCGCCCAACCAACTTCGGGGCCGATTGAGCGCAATTCAGATCAGCGTGATTAACGCCGGACCACGTATTGGGAATGTGGAGGCTGGCACGGTCGCTGGACTCGCGGGCGTAACGACCTCGGTGGTCACTGGCGGATTCGGCTGCGTATTGGGAGTGCTCATGATGGCGAAATTCATGCCAGATTTCTTGCACTACCGAGGCGACCAAACTCCGGCCTACGAACGAGAGACCAGTATTTGATTGAGTTTCGTCGTCAACCCAGCACGTAAAAGCGTTCTGGTTGGGACAAAAGCGTCTCGAGCTCGTCGATGCTGCGCACAGAGTGCGCAGATCAATGGAGTTCTATTTTGAAGCAGTCGCTGTTGGGATGGTCCGGTCCGCTCGAGTTTCGAGGGCTCCATGGCGGGCGCCAAATAGCGTCTTTTCAAGACCAACGATGCGAGCATCAAGTTCACTGATCTTTTGTTCCAGCTCTTCTACAGTCGCCATCTCTGTCTCCTTTGTGCCTGGGCGTCGATTCGCCTCAAGTCCATCTCCAGCACTGCAATCTCGCACTCTGGGTTCCACCTCGGCTCAGTGTAGCGAATTTCTTCGATCGATTCTTACCTTTGCTAATGACCTCACCACGCGGCCCAGCGGGGAGAACGCATGAGTAAATATCTTTGTCGTCCATGAGTTGTGGACGCCAGCCCATCGACGACTTAGGTTTGTATCCGGCAGTTGGCCGTGTTGGCTTCGTCAGAGGGGGATTTTTAGAGATGGAACGCTTGGAGCTCGGGTTCGCTATCGGCTCGAATGCGAGATCGTTTCCGGTCTTGCGCGGTGAGGTTCAGGCCGAAGGAATTGAGCTGCATTGCAGCGCGATCCACGGTTCGGAGATCTTTTGGCGACAGCTCGCATTTCAGGAGTTCGAAGTCTCCGAGATGTCGATGTCAAGTTTGTTGATGTCACGAGCACGGGGCGATGACACCTGGGTCGGTCTCCCGATCTTTACCTCCCGGCAGTTTTTTCACACTGGTGTCTTGATCAGAGATGATGCTGGAATCGACAAGCCTGGTGATCTTGCTGGCAAGCGAGTTGGTGTTCCCGAATATCAGCAGACTGCGGCGCTGTGGACGCGCGGCATCTTGCAGCACGAATACGATCTCGACCCAAAGTCGATTGATTGGTACATGGAACGCCCCCCTGAACGTAGTCACGGTGGCGCCACGGGATTTAAGCCTCCCGAAGGGATCAAACTCCAATACATTCCGACGACAACAGATATCGGGGAGCAGCTCAATTCAGGAGGTCTCGATGCGACAATTCTGTATCTTTCGAACGCTCACAACCTTGTCGATCGCAGTAGCAGAGAGTTCACACCTGACTCAGGCGTAAAACTGCTCTTTCCTGACCGCGCGCAAGAGGACTCTCGCTACTTCCAAAAGACCGGGATCTTCCCAGTTAACCACTGTGTTGCTGTTCGTAAGGACATCGTGGATCGCTACCCATGGGTCATGCTGAATCTCTACACGGCTTTTCTTCAGGCAAAGAAGATCGCCCAGGATCAAGCGATTGCGGCAACTTCGACCTTCTTTGAGACAGGCCTGTTACCACTTGATGCACGTCAAGGGATCGAGCAGGATCTCTTCCCTTATGGTGTCAAAGCAAATGAGAATCTTCTCAACACGATCACTCAGTACTCATTTGAACAGGGGCTGACTCCACGTCAACTTGCTCTTGAGGAGATCTTCTATCCACCCTCGCTG
>CAIVND010000122.1 GCA_903907185.1 uncultured Acidimicrobiaceae bacterium | reverse complement strand
CGATCAAGCCTAATGGAAGGCCCTCGCACCTACGGGGCTGTTGAAACCCCAAGAAGAGAGGCGGTCTCTGACACACCTTCGCTGCGGCTGACCGCGTCATCGATCGCCCGTAGGGCACCAGCGGTATCGAGATCGTCATCGAGACGCTCTCGAACTTGATCGATCGCTGCATCGCCCCTTCCCGTGCTTCTCCATCGAGCGAGTTGTGATTCGGCGTCGGTGAGGAGTTGATGTTTCCACTCGAACGATGACCGATAGTGCTGCGATAACAGCGCAAGGCGTATTGCATCGGACTCATACGATTCTAAAAGATCGCCAACGAAAACGAGGTTTCCTAATGATTTGGACATCTTCTCCCCATCGAGACAGACCATGCCCACATGCATCCAGTGACGCACAAACGGAAATCCCGACGCACTCTCTGACTGTGCGGCCTCACACTCGTGGTGTGGATAGATGAGATCCGAACCTCCACCATGGAGGTCGATCGTCGTTCCCAGCTCTCTCATCGCGAGTGCTGAACATTCAATGTGCCATCCCGGACGTCCCGCGCCCCACCTCGACTCCCAACTGGGCTCATCGGGAAGTGAAGGTTGCCAGAGAATAAAATCTAGTGGATCACGTTTGTGCGGATCGTTGATATCGCCACCGCGCTCAGCTGAGAGCTTCAACATGGTTGGACGATCGTAGTGACTGACCTCGCCAAATCCCGAGAAGGAGGCGATCTCATAGTAGACGGCTCCCCCAGCCTGATAGGCGTGCCCAGATTCGATGAGCTGACCGATCATCTTCAAGATCTCTGAGATCGCGGAGGTCGCCCGTGGCTCCGAGTAGGAGGGAATAAGTTTCATCGCTGACATATTGCGATCAAATTTCATCGTCTCTTCGGCAGCGAGGTCGAGATAGTAGACCCCAAGTTCCCGAGATTTTCGCAGGAGATCGTCATCAACATCGGTTACATTCCTCACGCATCGCGTCTCATGCCCGAGATCACGGAGCCTGCGTTGCAAGATGTCATAGGCAAGATAGGTAGCCACATGACCAAGATGAGCCGAGTCGTATGGTGTGATGCCACAGGTGTACATCGTGACTAAGTGATCGGGTGTAAATGGCACGACAGCCTGCTTCGCAGTGTCGTAAAGGGACATCGTCATGCGGTCAACCCCCCGATCTCCTTCAACCCGGAGAGCTGAAGTGAAACATGGGACTTATAACGGATGTTGATATTCAAGAGCACGGCAGTGAGGGCTTCAACTGCATTTGCAGATGCGAGAGATCCGCAGTGAACCGGACGAAGACCCGGAACACTTGAGATCACTGAACTCACAATCTCTGCTCCTTCAGCAGTATCAGAGCAGACCATAACGTCTGCTTGCATCGGCATGTTGAGATCCCCTAGCTCGCGAGCTGGAAGATGTTGAAAGGCTGTAGTCACCATCGTCTTTGGCAAAACTCCCTGGAGAGATGCAGCAATCGACCCGCGAGAGGGTACCAATGCTTGAAACTCGTCACCGACCTTTGCCAACGCATTCACCATGGAGACAAGAACTTTTCCCTCTAGTTGGCTCGAAAGTGATAGTGCCGCTGCCACCGAACCCTCCCATGGAGTTGCGAGCACAACCAGGTCGCAGCTGGCCGCGTCGACGTTCGATCCACCCGTGAAAGCAAGATCGTGAGTCGACCACTTCGCTAGTAGCCCCTCGACAAGGTTGGTCGATCGATCACTATCGCGCGACCCAATCGTGATCTGATGACCCATGGAGGCGAGACGCAGCCCGACAGACTGGCCCGCCGGGCCAGTTCCTCCGATAATTCCAATCTTCATAGTTGCCAGCTCCCAAAGTCTCCGATCGGAGTCACCCTATGGAAGATAGTTGGCGAAGTACGTTCAGTGCACGATCCGCATGTGCATCCATGCGGACTTCGCTCTTGATGACCTCCTTGAGTCGATGGTCCGACCCAATCACAAAGGTCCACCGCTTGACCTTCAGGATGTCAAGTGACCGTTTGACGCCAAACTGCTTGGCCACTGAACCATCCGTGTCTGAGAGCAGCGGGTAGTCAAAGGCGTGACGATCAGAAAATTTTCTCTGTTTCTCGACGCCGTCGACGCTAATGCCAAGCCTTTGAGCTTCAAATGCTTCAAACTCGGTCTTGAGGTCACGAAAGTGACAGCTCTCTTCGGTGCAACCCTTTGAGAGAGCGGCCGGATAGAAAAAAAGCACTACGGGCCCATGCTCGAGGTAGCCATAGAGTTGCTGCGCAACACCATATTGATCGTCCAGCGTGAAGTCTTGGACCACCTCGCCGATCTCCATATTCAGAGCCTACTGTGACTCGCTGAACAGACACACGGCCCAGATCTGTTTCAGCACCTCATTCGATGATCACGACCTCACAATTGGTGGCTGATTACTATCGAGGCGCTGCGAAAAGGAAGATTGCATGAGCATCGACGACCACGACAAAAAAATAGCGGAGACCTACCAGCCGAAGGCTGGTCATAAAGGAGACCCCCGCCGACCGATCTTGGTTGCGTTACTTGTCACCCTGGCACTCGCGGCGATCGACTCGACTGTCGTGACAACGGCGGTGCCTTCGATCGTCAAAGACCTCGGAGGATTCACAATCTTTCCCTGGATCTTTTCGATCTACCTTCTCACTCAAGCAGTGTCCGTGCCGATCTATGGGCGTATGGCCGATCTCTATGGACGTCGGCCAATTCTTTATACCGGAATTTTGATCTTCTTAGTCTCGTCGGTGCTCTGCGGTATCGCTCAGAATATGCCGCAACTCATCGCAGCACGCGCATTGCAGGGGCTGGGCGCTGGCGCCATCGTACCTATTGTCCAAACCGTTGTTGGGGACATCTACACCATCCGCGAACGATCCAAAATCCAGGGATATACCGCAAGCGTCTGGGGCGTCGCATCAATTTTGGGACCTATCGCCGGTGGCGCTATCACGCAGTACATCTCCTGGCGTTGGATCTTCTTCATCAACATTCCCTTTGGGATCGTTGCTATCTCATTGCTTTCGAAGCGTCTGCATGAGACCGTCGAAAGAAAAGACCACAAGATTGACTTCGCCGGCTCAATTGTGATGTCAATTGGATTAAGTGCGCTGATCTTCGGCCTCTTGCAGGGTGGCACTGGCTGGGCCTGGAGCAGCGGGAGGGAGATTGGTGTCTTAGCTTTTGGATCTCTGTTTCTCGCACTTTTCGTCTTCGTCGAGAAAATTACGCCAGAGCCGATGATCCCCACTTGGGTTGTGACACGCCGTCCAATGCTCGCAGCCAACATTGCCAATCTTGCTCTCGGCGCAGTGCAGTTTGGACTCACGGCCTACGTGCCCACCTGGGCAGAGGGAGTCCGCGGGGTGAGTCCGATCGCCGCGGGACTCACCGTCGCGACGCTGCTCTTCGGTTGGCCAATATCGTCTGCACTGGCTGGGCGTCTGTATCTCACAATCGGTTTTCGGTCGACAACACTCGTCGGAGCCTCGATCTGCCTTGGAGGAGTGCTTCTCTATCCACAGTTAGGGCCACACAGCTCGATCTTGCTCGCAAGTTCCTTTGGATTGCTGGTTGGATTTGGCTTGGGATTTATTGCTACGCCACTTCTTGTGTCTTCGCAGAGCATCGTTGGCCAGAGCAGACGGGGTGTCGCGACTGCGTCAAATCTCTTTGCTCGCGCTGTCGGCAGCGCCGTAGGTATCGCGGTAATTGGCTCACTTGCAAACTCATCGTTGGTCACCTGGATCGCGCATCCACCCACTGATTTACTGGGACATCTGCCGAACTCCGTCAACTCAGCGGTCAGTCTGCTTGAGAACAACAACCACTTAGCAGCACCGACACAAACATTTATTCGTCTCGGCCTGTTCCATGCGACGCATGCCGCTTTTATCGCAGTAGTTGCAGCAACAATTTTGACGTTTTGCGCATTACTCGCAATGCCAAAGAGATCCACGCCTCTCGAATTCCCGGATGACAATCAGCTCAAGGAGTAGTACCGCCCCAATCGACTTCGTGGGAACATGTTCAAATGGAAGGTCGCATGCTCTTCATCAACCAAGAGCTATCCCTCCCAATCGACGAGATCTCTTGGCGATTTAGTGGTAGCGGCGGCCCTGGCGGACAGCACGCCAACACGGCGAACACTCGGGTCGAGGCAGTCTTCTCCATCGAAGACTCTCCGACTCTGTCGGATTTGCAGCGCCAACTTCTTGTTTCACGTTACGGATCAGTACTTCGCATCGTTGTCTCTGATGAACGATCTCAGACAAGGAATCGAAACCTTGCGCTAGAACGTCTCGCCGAACGAGTTCGTGTCGGTTTGCTCGTGCCAAAACGAAGAACACCCACAAAACCAACGCGTGGCTCCATAGAACGAAGGCTTACAGTCAAACGCAATATCGCTCAGAAGAAACAACGGCGATCACTTCCCGAAGATGACTAGGGCTGAGCTACATAAACGCTGAGGCTCTTCGCTACACTGGCCAATAGGCTACTTATAGATCATTCGAATTTTCGCGCACAGGAGGCGAGCACAATGGCTGAGCACAAGGTCGTAGAGGTCCGAGCAACTGGGCGCCTTCCTGAGGTTGTTACCAAAGATGTCCAGAGTGAACTTGACGCGCACCAAGGTGAAGGCTGGGAGCTGCTTACTGTGCAACCCGTCATCTACAACTCTTCGACCACGGGATACCTTCTTCTCTTCTTTAAGAAGCCATAGGGCTTTCAACGTAATCGTTTGAAATAAAGAAACCCCCCACTGCACGAAGCGGTGGGGGGTTTCTTTTTGTGAGTCTTACCAGTTAGCTACGGTCAGATCCTTCGTGGCATCTCGCCATGGAACGCCACGGGGAATCAACATCTCACCAGCACGAGCGGTCTTGCAGACCTCCGGATCGCTTCCCCGAGGTGGAAGTCCACGCTCCACCTCATCGGTTGCTTCGAGAAGAAGTTCACGACACGTCTGGATGGCGGAGTCCGACGAACCGAGAGCTTCGAGATCACGTCGTACGATTCCACCCATTCCCTCTTGAAGGGCAAAGTCCTGGGTGTTCACGCCATCGATACCGGTAAAGGTGCGCGTCCGCTGCACCTCTCGGTCGATCAGGTAATCGTTTGAGGGGTTGCGCTGCAGCCAATAGGTACCGGGAATGAACTGTTCAGGATGGCGCCCATTACGTCGTTCAGAGTCCAAGAAATTCTCACGTGGCATAGGAGTCGCGTCAGTCGCCGCGTACTTGATGTTGTACACATAGGTGTTTTCGTCATCGATCGGTACCCAGATGTGACCATCAAGCGCTGGCATACGGATGGGATTTCCCTCAGGGTCAACAAGACTCGCACGCATCTGTTGGTTCGGCATCATGAACTGATAGACCCGAACGTAACTCTTCTCATCAGAGATGTTACGGATCGAGCCATAACGGAATCCGTAGTTTTCAACATCAACTTCGAGAGCCGGATGGGGGTCGAGGGAGCGCAAAAGGTTTTTGTTTTGAATGTCATTGTTATGGGCGAATGATGAGTGTGCGGTGTCGATACCGCCCTCAATCCCTTGGAGATAGTTACAGTGCTCCCCGGTCTTGGAGACTCCAAGGTGTGTCTCCGGGACGCGCATCCACTCATAGTCAGGTGGAGCGGGCATCTCAGCAGTTGGTCCCATATAGGTCCAAACAACCCCAGCCTTTTCGTAGGTCGGGTAGGCCTTAATCGCGACACGCAGACGGAACTTTGAATACGGCGGCTCCGAGGGCATGTCGACGCAGGTGCCTTGAACATCAAACTTCCACCCGTGATACACGCAACGAAGTCCACACTCTTCGTTACGACCGAAAAACAACGGCGCGCGACGATGTGCGCAGTACGCCTCGACGAGACCAACCTCACCAGCCGAATCACGGAAAGCAACGAGGTCTTCGCCCATCAGGCGAACACGCACCGGCTCGCCATCTGGCTCGGGCAACTCCTCAGTGAGACAGGCGGGAATCCAATAGCGGCGAAGCGTTTCGCCCATTGGTGTTCCTGCCCCAACTTGAGTAAGTCGCTCATTCATCTCTGGGGTGATATGCATGGTCCCTCCATCCCTAAGCACGGAGGATTCTCCGTCGCCCTGCTGTTGCTATTCATTGCATTCCTAGCGGCTCTGAGCAGCCTTGATAGCAAGCATATCGATGTTCGAGGCGGAGACGCTAGCGCTTCAGAATCTGATTCTGTTAATCAAAACAGCGCACTGATAAGGTGACCTGAGCTCAAAACGCCTTCACTGAGAGGAAGATTTCGATGGCCCAGACGGTAGCCGCAATGACACAAATTGGTATCGATAAGTTGGAGATGCGCGAGTATGCCCTGCCTGAGCCACCGGCTGACGGGGCGATATTGAAGATGGAGGCTGTTGGGATCTGCGGGAGTGATGTCGGCGCCCTATTCCGCAATCCATCGAATCCAAAGATCCTTGGACATGAAAATGTAGGACGGATCGACAAGCTCGGCTCAGTGGCCGGACACATCTGGGGCCTAAAGGAGGGCGAACTTATCGCCCTCGAAGAGTATTTGGTCTGCCACCAATGTGAGTGGTGCCACAAAGGTGAGTACCGCCACTGCTGGAGAACAGACACGCACAACAACCCTGATCCGCTTCGTTACGGCTCGACGCCTACGACCCGTGAGCCAGCACTTTGGGGTGGCTACAGCCAATACCTGTACATGCCATTTGAAGCGGTCTGGCACCGGGTTCCCGAGGGCGTTGAAGCATCAGACGCCTGTCTGCACATCGCACTTGGAAATGGTGTGCAGTGGGCAGTAGTAGAAGGTGGAGCGGGTCCAGGAAAGACGGTATTTATCCAGGGACCTGGTCAGATGGGTGCTGCCTGCGTCGTTGCATCTCGGGCCGCAGGTGCGGACTTCATCATCGTTACCGGTCTGACTGCAGATGCAGATCGACTAGAGATCTGCAAGCAGCTCGGCGCAGACGTTGTCATTGACGTGCAAAAAGAAGATGTACGAGACCGAGTTCGAGAGGTCACCGGCGGTAAAGGTGTCGATGTCACTGTGGACACAACCGCTCGTGCTGGCGTTGAGCCAACGATGGTGGCGATTGATGTCATGCGAATGCGCGGCGGCACAATGGTTGTACAGGGTGGCAATGACATCGCTGACTTCCCAATGTCTAAGCTCTCCGATCACTACATCACCTTGAAGCAGGCCCGAGGACACAGCTTCCACTCAGTCGAACGTGGACTAGAGATTATGGGTCAGAAGAAGTTTCCGCTTCATCTCATGCATACACACGACTTCAAATTGGAAGACGCAGCTCAGGCCGTACATGCCACTCAGGGAGAGATTGTCGATGGACGCCGTGCCCTGCACGTCGCCATCCTTCCTTGGAGCTAAGCGAGATGAAGTAATTGCAGTTGTCTGCGATTCTTTTGAACAAGGCCCGGCCATTTGGCCGGGCCTTGTCTCAATGCTCAGGATTTAGCGCTAATGATCGCTAAATTGCTTAGTGCCAACTAGCGAAGGCCATGCCGGTGCCCGTTCCAGCTGGAGTGCGAAATCCAGGGAGATAATCGACGATATCCATCGTTGCATCCTCAAATGCCCCAGCAACGGTGATCCAGTTCAGTGTCTCAGAGGTTCCAGAACGCAGCATCTTGCGTGGAATCGCGTCGAGTGTTGCCCGATCATGATCCTGCATTGCCTTAAGGACCATCTGGTCCCACTCCGGAAGTACAACAAAATGGCTCAATCCACCACTGGCGATTAGAACTACGCGCTTGTCTGACTCCCAAGACTCGATTCCTCTTTTGAGTGCCCGGCCAAGGTCATAGCAGCGAGAGGCGGAGGGAACATTCGGTGGGAAGTAGGTATTCAACAGAATAGGAACGATCGGGGTGCTCTCAGGAAGATGCAACCGATAACGCGGAAAGGTGAACGCATGGCCCAAAGTCTTATCTTGGGGCTGCTGTGACATCAACGTCAGATCAAAATCTGAGTAGGTCAATGACTCAGCCAGATGATTCGTCAATGAGAGCTCGATCTTGTGAGGCGTCGGCTGTTGGCCATGCGCGGCCCACTGCGCTGCTAAGAGACCGGGAAACTTGTCGAGACGGTCTTTACGTGCTCCCATTAGCGGTCGGTCCCAGACCTCCTCGCCAAGAAAGATTCCAATCGCAGGAGTTCCATCATCGTCAAACAGCTCCTCCTGGTCATCGCCCACCACAACGACGACATCGGGTCTTGCATCAGCCAGCATTTTGGCAAGAATCTCTATGCACTCCTGTGCCCGCTCATACTTTCGGTTCCAAACCTCTTCGGTGAGCTCATCAAGAACTGCTGGATCGGCGGTCTTGACGAGGTCGTCATACTTCCAGTATTCGCCATCTCCCGCGAGAAGGTGAGGGTTGCCACGGTCTCGCGATGCGTGATCTTCCCACATTGCAACGGTGGAACTCATCTGCGGGGTATGCGATGTACCTATGCCTAAGACGATCTCTGCCATCTCAATCCTCCAATAAGAACAGACGAACCCATCCGTCCGATAAATCTACGTAAATCCTACCGACAACTACTTACCAATGCTAACTATATTTCTGCTAGCCGTGGATCAGGCGCGATTTGCCCGTTAGAGTTCAGCGAGGGTGGATAGAAGATCTCCTCAAGAGCAAGTTGACGTGGAGTCAGCCCCTGCT
>CAIVND010000121.1 GCA_903907185.1 uncultured Acidimicrobiaceae bacterium | reverse complement strand
CTGTCTCATCGGCCTGCTCCGCACATTGCAGACTGAGACTGGATCGACCTTCGCCGGAACCTGGACCTTTGCTCCGTATCTTTTGGTAACCGCGGCTGGTTTGCTGGCGGGTGCGGTCGTGATCACCCTGGGACTCCATCGCTATCGAAAGCGGGCGAATATCTGATGACAATTTTGAACCAGTTAATCAAAGAGATCGGCTCCAAGACGACAAAGGGGGCAATCACAAACTTTCTTGGGATCCTCATGAAGACAGAGGAGTCCGATGAATCTTCGGCCTCCACCTCGTCCGCGTGGAATGAGATCGAAAGGAAGCTCCAGGACGTTTTTGGGTCAGGAGACAAGGTCGCGGCCGGTCGACCGGCACGAAACAAGCAGGTGGGGTTGGCGGTCATCGTTCTTGTTGCGATAGCGATCGCCGTCTTGGTCTATCGACGCCGCACTCGAACTGAAAGCCAAACTGACCCTGAATCTTCCGAGGCATAGGCCGAACTTTGATGAAGTCAATAGTTGGTACGGTCCTTCGCCGGGTCGTGAAGTTCTCTATACGTCGCGGAATAAAGACCGGAGGTCGGCTCTGGTTGATTACCGGAATTGCGACTTGGCTGCTTCGACGCCTCTCGGCACCGTCAAAGCCGACGGTCCGCGAGGAGCAGCTCAGGCCCGGCGAGACGATCATTAACACGACCGCCTCCGAGAAGGCCCGAACCTCAAAAACTGCTCGCGAAAGCTGATGGTGAGCTCTCAACCCCGGAATCTGCTTGAAGCCGATGAACGGATCCTTCTCATCGATAGCAAGGATCGGCGCTATCTCATCAAACTTGTCGCTGGCTCGAACTTTTCTACCCATGCAGGGATGGTGTTTCACGACGATATCATCGGCCAGCAAGAGGGTATTGAGGTCATCGCGCACCAACGCGACGAAGGCCAGAGTCAGGCGAGGCGTCTCCTGGTGCTACGCCCAACGCTCAGTGATCTGGTCCTTAAAATGCCACGCGGAGCTCAGGTAATCTACCCAAAGGATCTCGGCGCCATCTTGATGGCAGCAGATCTTTTCCCAGGGGCAAATGTTCTTGAAGCCGGTGTGGGAAGTGGCGCACTGTCGCTTGCAGCACTGCGAGCCGGGTGCAACATCGTCGGCTATGAGATCCGTGAAGATTTCGCCGCACGCGCACGATCGAACGTTTCAGATCATCTTGGCGATGAGGCGCCCTATCGAGTTGAAGTTCGAGACGTCTACGAGGGCATCGATGAGCGCGATCTGGATCGAATCTTGCTCGATCTGCCTGAACCTTGGCGAGTGCTTGACCCAGCGTTGGATGCACTTCGACCAGGGGGCATTATCTGCGCGTACCTTCCCTCGATCAACCAGACAGCGGAGTTTCGAGGGGCACTTGATCGCCGAGGTTACGGATTCGCCGAAACCTTCGAGATCTTGCGGAGAACCTGGCACATTGAGGGTCGTTCGGTGCGCCCTGACCATCGAATGGTCGCGCACACCGGGTTCATCACCACAGCACGGCGAATTCCTGCCCGGATTGGACGGATGCCGCGGAGCTATGAGGCGGCCGAGACTCCTAATTTT
>CAIVND010000120.1 GCA_903907185.1 uncultured Acidimicrobiaceae bacterium | reverse complement strand
TCGAGCACGAGGTTGTCGATAAAGCTCGGGCTTACTCCCCCACCCCCGTTCTGATCGAACGCCGGAATCGGTCGACGGATCGCACCGTGGAGCCATGCTGTTTTGAGATGCAGTTCGTTCACGCAAAAGCGCAGCTCCTCGATCGCCTCGCCTGGCGAAAATGCAGAGATGGTGGCAACTGGCGTAAGACGATCGGCGTACGGGGCAAACATCTCCGCCGACATCGTGTTGAGCGCTCGCACTACCGACGCACGTAGTTCGGGATCCGCGATGGTCTGAATTCCAAGACCCAAGGTTGGGTACACAATCGAGTAGTCGAGCCCAAATTCGTCGAGCCGCTGATAGAGGAGCTCGGGCAACATCTCGGTTGCGCGATCGAGTGTGTCGGCAGGAAAGGTCCACCAACTTGACCGCAACTTTCTTGTCGAAAGGAGCTGTTCTGGTGTATCGGAGTACCAGCTATCCCAACGCTCGCGCCGATAGGCGAGGAACTTCTCAACGCTTGTAGGACCACCGATGTCACGGAGAAAGTCCAAAAAGATCGGGATGGACTCAAGCCAGTGGCCGTCTGCATCGATCACTGGGTGACCAAGAGAACGGTGAATATCTCGAGACCGAGACGAACTATCGAGTGCGGTCATTGCCTGATGGCCTCCAGTGGTGATCGAAATCTTCGTTGCGAAGCGTACCGTGCCGCTTACAGGCAAGGGAACTCAGCTAGTTGAGATGGGCTCTGGCGATCCTCATTACTCCGATCAGCCCTTCGAGGTGCACTTGCCCGACGACGTGGTCCGTGACAGGGTGGAAAACGTGGACAGCGATGAAAAAACGAACGGAGTAATCCGCCTCACCGACCTCAGAAAATCCTACGGCGAGGTCAGGGCAGTTCGAGGGGTTGACGTCACGATCGCCTCAGGCCAGACCGTCGCGTTCCTCGGACCAAATGGCGCGGGGAAGACCACCACCATCGACATGATGCTTGGACTCGTCCGACCAGATTCGGGGAACGTCTCACTCTTTGGATTGCCACCAAGCGACGCCGTGAGGGCCGGTGCGGTCGGTGGAATGCTTCAGACCGGTTCCCTGATCGAGTACCTGAGTGTCCGGGAGCTGATCAAGATGGTTGGTTCGCTCTACCCCCATCCTCTCGATCTCGAAGAAGTGCTTGATCTCACGGGTACGGGTGATATAGCGGACCGCAAGACCACAAAACTCTCCGGAGGTCAAACTCAACGAGTGCGCTTTGCGATCGCACTGATCGCGGATCCCGATCTTCTCGTGCTCGACGAGCCAACCGTGGCACTTGACGTTGAGGGTCGTCGTGACTTTTGGAATGCAATGCAAGCAGTCACCGCTCGTGGAAAGACGGTCATCTTTGCAACCCACTATCTCGAAGAGGCAGACGCCTACGCGGATCGAATTATCTTGATGGCGCGCGGTCAGATCGTCGCCGACGGTCCGCCAAGTGAGATCAAAGCAAAGGTCGGTGGAAGAACGATCCGGGCCTCGATTCCGAGCGTTCACCGAGAAACGCTCGAATCAATTCCTGGAGTGGTCAGTGCCAGCCAGCACGGTGAGGAGATCGTCCTTGTCTGTAGCGATACCGCATCATCTGATGGAGCGCTTCGAGATCTGCTCCATCGCTTTCCCGAAGCACGCAACATCGACGTTCGTGGTGCCGGCCTTGAAGAGGCATTCTTGAAACTCACTTCAGAAGACGATGTCGATTCGGATGCGATGGACGAGAGTCGATGAACGGCTCCACGTATCTTCGATACGAGATGCTCCGCACGCTTCGCAACCGTAGGTTTCTTGTCTTTTCTCTTGCGTTTCCGCTTGTCTTGTTCTTCACCATCGCGGGGCCGAATAGACACGTGCAACTCGGGGGGATTGCGTTTCCTCTCTACTACATGACAGGCATGGCCAGTTGGGGAACAATGACGGCGGTGCTCTCAAGTGGTGGTCGAATCGCGCAGGAACGCTCGGTTGGTTGGACACGACAGATGCGGATCACCCCTCTTACGACTCGCTCGTACTTCACTGCGAAGGTCTTGAGCGGTTACATGATGGCGTTGTTCAGTATCGCCGCGCTCTGCCTTGCTGGTTCAGCTGTTGGCGTTCGACTTACCGCTGTTCAATGGGTCACCATGATTGGCCTCTTGCTTGTCGGTCTCATCCCATTTGCCGTACTCGGCATCCTGCTCGGCCATCTCCTCTCGGTAGATTCACTTGGTCCTGCACTTGGTGGCATGACCTCACTCTTTGCACTCCTTGGAGGGTCATTTGGTCCGATCGTGACGTCAGGCTTCCTCTTCAGCCTCGTAAAATGTCTCCCCTCCTACTGGCTTGTTCAAGCGGCGAAATCCGCGATTGACGGAGGCGGGTGGCCGCCAGCAGAGGCATGGATCGTTCTCGCTGTGTGGACCGTTGTGCTTGCTCGAATCGCAAGCCGCGTCTATCAGCGAGACACCGCCCGGTCCTGAGGTCGGGGCACTACTCAATCACGGGGTGACCGTTTCTCATTGCAGCGGATCAGCACACTCATGCGAAGAATGCACCTGGGCTCGATCTGGTCACCTTAAAGACATGTGCGTAGACGATCTTCTAGCTTTCGGTCATCTTTGCCCAGGTCTGCTCTGCTCCTCCTCTTTCATGCATCTCCTCTTTTTCAAGCTCAATGAAGATCGCAAAGACCCAACGCTCGGTAGTTAGCTCCCTTGAAGCTCGAGTGCGATATCGATGATCTGATCCTCTTGTCCACCAACAAGTTTCCGTTCGCCACAGAGTCGAAGAATCTCTGCCCCTGACACTCCGTAGCGCTCTGCAGCACGGTAGGCGTGACGAAGAAAGCTTGAATAGACACCTGCATAACCCATCATGAGCGAGAGCCGATCCAATGCGGACTCGCCCTCCATGATTGGACGGACCACCTCTTCAGCTGCGTCCATAATCCCAAAGACATCCACACCGGTGCGGATGCCGAGACGGTCCAATACCGCAACGAGTGCCTCCGTCGGTGTATTTCCTGCCCCTGCGCCGAAAGCACGAGTACAGCCATCGACCTGCTTTGCACCAGCTCTGATCGCGAAGACCGTATTTGCAACACCAAGTGAGAGGTTTTGATGACCATGGAATCCAACCTGAGCCTGTGCACCGACCTCAGCGACCAAGGCGCTGATCCGTTCGGTGACCCCGTCAAGGATGAGAGCGCCAGCGGAGTCCGTTACATAGACGCACTCCGCGCCAGCATCAACCATGATGCGCGCCTGCTTCGCTAACTCCTCCCCACCGATCGAATGTGACATCATCAAAAATCCAACGGTCTCAAGACCAAGCTCTCGCGCAACACTAAAGTGCTGCGACGCGATATCTGCCTCGGTGCAGTGGGTGGCCACGCGCATCACTGAGGCGCCAAGATCGGCGGCAGCGCGCATGTCGTCCATCGTTCCCACACCCGGCAACAACAGGCAGGCAATCTTTGCCTTTCTCGCTGCACTCACTGCGGCGGCGATGAGCTCGCGCTCATTGGTGCCAGAAAAGCCATAGGTGAACGACGAGCCACCAAGGCCGTCGCCATGGCTTACCTCGATCACCGGAACCCCTACCGCATCGAGCGATTCGACAACGGTGCTGACCTCGTCGACGGTGAACTGATGCGACTTGGCATGGCTACCGTCACGAAGCGATGAGTCGGTGATCCTCACATCGATGGGTAAGGTCTCCCGTACTGTCATCGTGCCGCTCCCACGAGATGCCGGGCGATCTGATCGCCAACACGAGCTGCCGCTGAGGTCATGATGTCCAGGTTTCCGGCATAACGCGGCAGATAGTCCCCGTTGCCCTCGACCTCGAGAAAGACCGCTACCCGACCCTCATCAAACTGCGGGGCATTTAAAAGACGATAGCCAGGGACGTACTCGGCGACGGACGCCACCATTGCCTCGATCGAGGCCGTCACGGCGTCCTCATCGATCTCTCGACCAATGGCGCAAAAGACGGTGTCGCGCATGATGAGAGGTGGGTCCGCAGGATTGAGAACGATAATCGCCTTACTCGTTCGAGCCCCACCGACTTTCGCCACCGCTGCCGCTGTCGTCCGGGTGAACTCATCGATGTTTGCACGGGTACCGGGTCCCGCTGAACGGGACGCGACCGTTGCGACAATCTCTGCATAGTCGACCGGCGTAACTCGAGATACGGCCGCCACAATCGGAATCGTTGCCTGACCACCACAGGTCACCATGTTGACATTCATCATCGCGAGATGGGCGTCCAAATTCACTGGTGGAACCACATAGGGGCCGAGCGCCGCCGGAGTCAGATCCACCGCGTGAATTCCCGCCTCGGCGTAGAGAGGCGCATTTCGTTCATGCACGTACGCTGAGGTCGCTTCAAAGACGATCTCCGGCATCTCGGCGCGAGTGAGCAGCCATTCTGCGCCCTCTGCGCTGACCTCAAGTCCAAGACCACGTCCACGTGCCAGACCATCGCTCGTTTCATCGATGCCAATGAGATACCGCAGTTCAAGTTCCTTTGAGCGCAAAAGCTTAAAGACGAGATCGGTACCGATATTTCCCGAACCTACAACCGCCGCAATAGGACGACGAGCTTCACCCATCACGACCTCCAGTGAACGTATGCATCTGCTTTAGCTTCGTCGATTCTATGGAACAATGGCAATCTATGCGTTCCGGTGAACGAAACGGTGGTTCAGTTCTTGAGCGCGCCTTTCGACTGCTCAATGCCTTTGGACCACAAAACAGCAACTTAAGTTTGGCGGAACTATCCCGTCGATCGGAACTCCCCAAGACCACAGTCTTCCGACTCGCAGCGCAGCTGGTTGAGGTTGGGGCACTCGAACGTTCTGGCGATACCTATCGACTTGGACTTTGGCTCTTTGAGATCGGAAGCAGCGTAACGCGCCAACGACGGCTCCGAGAGGCTGCGCTGCCACTCATGCAAGACCTCTATGAGGCAACCCATGAGACTGTGCACTTAGGCGTACTGAATGGCATTGACGTCCTCTATATCGAAAAGATCGCCGGACGACGCGTCTCGTCAGTCGCAACACGAGTTGGAACCAAAAAGCCGCTGTACTGCACCGCACTGGGCAAAGCGATTCTCTCACTCAGTCCCCCAGCGGTGGTAAACGCCGTCTTGGAGGCGGGACTTGCTCAACGGGTGCCCCGCACAATCTCAACACCGGAGGCACTGCTTCGTGAATTGAAGACCGTCCGCAAGACTGGACTCGCGCACGATCGTGAGGAGTACGCAATCGGCATCACCTGCGTAGCATCACCGCTCATCGAAAAAGATGGCACTGCCTATGCCGCACTCTCTGTCACCGGTCCAACGCAACGATTTGATCCCGAACGCGTCGGCCCAGCTGTCCGCACGGCTGCGTTGACACTTAGCCGGATGCTCGACGGACTTCCCTGGGGGCACGAGTAACCCTTCATCACCGCGAGTGTCCAACTACAGAATAAAAGTAGGGATCCATGGCGATCTATATCCCGTGAACTCCCTTTTGATGTACGGTTGCAGAACACCGAAGGGCACTCGGCCCCGTCAAGTTGAGTTCTACGCGCTGCACTAAAGGGAGCGTTTGAGTGCCACCACGAACAGATAGGTCTTCACGCTACGCCTTGAAGCAGGATGAAAATTCTGCAGAGCACCTTGAGTGGTTGCGAGAGACATTCGACCAGCCCTGGGACATAGTTGTCATTGGTGGCGGCAACGCCGCCCTCGTCAGTGCCCTGTCGGCAACTGATCTCGGGGCTCGAGTACTTTTGATCGAACGATCACCTTGGTCATTGCGTGGTGGCAACAGCCGACACACGCGCAATATCCGCTGTGCACATGATTTTGCAGATGATTACGTAACCGGGCCCTATACCTACGATGAGCTCTGGAACGATCTCTGTGGAATCGGCAGTGGACCAAGTAACGAACGACTCGCAGCCTTTACTCTCGAACAGTCCCAATCTGCACCTGGTTGGATGAGTGATCACGGAGTGGGATGGCAACCACCGCTCACCGGCACACTTAACCTCGGACGCACGAACCGATTCTTTCTCGGTGGTGGCAAGGCGCTCATCAACTCGTACCATCGCACCGCCGAACGCGCAGGAGTTCGGGTTGTCTATGACGCGACCGTCACGCGACTACTTGTTGAGGGTGATCGCTGCTCCTCAGTCGTCGTCGAATCCGGCGATCGGGAATATCTCGCAAAAGCACGCTCTGTTGTCTGTGCGAGTGGAGGGTTTGAGGCCAACATCGAGTGGCTTAGCCGTTACTGGGGCAGCGCCGCCGAGAATTATCACATCCGAGGACCTCGATATAACGATGGCCTCGTGCTGCAACAGCTTCTCGATGCCGGAGCGGCAACCGCTGGAGAGGAGCGCGGTTTCCATGCGGTCGCTGTCGATGCGCGAAGTCCAAAGTTCGACGGCGGGATTGCTACGCGACTCGACTCGATCCCCTTTGGCATCACCGTCAATCGCGAGGGTCAGCGATTTGCCGACGAGGGTGAGGACATCTGGCCCAAGCGCTATGCCACCTGGGGTGCCAACCTTGCTGGACAACCCGATCAGATCGGCTACACGCTCTGGGATCACCAAGCCGATGAACTTTTTCTTCCCCCGATGTATGGCAGCCTCTCGGCTCCATCCATCAGCGAGCTCGCCGTTCAACTCGGTCTAGATCCGACTGTTCTTACTGAGACGGTACGAGTATTCAATGAGGCAACTGCACCAGATGCACGGACGCGTTTTAGTCCAGCGGGCCTCGACGGGGTTACGACCGCAGGCATTTTGCCACCAAAGACCAACTGGGCACTACCGCTCGACAAACCTCCGTTCCACGGGGTGCCAGTTCGTCCCGGCATCACCTTCACCTACATGGGAGTTGCGGTCGATGAGTCTGCCCGAATTGTCCGTCAAGATGGCTCTCGATTCGAAAATGTCTTCGCCGCTGGCGAAATTATGTCGGGCAATATCTTGACGACGGGTTATCTAGCGGGTTTCGGCATGACGATCGGCACTGTGTGGGGCCGAGTCGCAGGACGAGAGGCAGCGCAACTTGCCACTTCATGAACTGTTTGAGGAGGCGAATCGACAGCTCGTCATCTGCAATGCCTGTCGGTACTGTGAGGGGTACTGCCCTGTTTGGCCTGCACTTGAGCGAAGACGACATCTCACTCCCGGTGATGTAGCGCACCTTGCAAATCTTTGCCACGACTGCAATGACTGCCTGACCGCTTGCATGTACAGCGCCCCCCACGAATTTGAACTCAATCCTCCCCAGATTTTCTCCAAACTTCGGACGGACACCTATGACCGTTATGTCTGGCCTCGTGTCGGACAGGTACGGAGCACTCGAGCATTAGTAGGAACAGCGTTGAGTTTGGCGGTCGCAGTACTTCTTCTTGCGTTTCGACTCGCGCTCCATCCACACGCGCCAAAGGGATCGCCATATGGCTTCATCCCCCATGACGCGCTGATCGCTGTTGCCCTGGTACCAGTTGTCTGGGGCCTCATCATCATGACCATCGCATCGCTTCACTACTGGCGTGACATCGGTGGTAGCTGGAGTGAACTTGCCCATCCCGTCACGTGGATGAATGCACTCTCAGACGGTGCTCGTCTGAAACACATGAGCGGTGGTGGACCGGGCTGCGATTACCCGGGGGACTCGCCAAACAACCTGCGAAAGTACTTTCACCTCACCCTCGTTGCCGGCTTCGGATTGTGTTTTGCGTCGACGACGGTCGCCGCGATTGAAGAGGAGTTCCTAAACCGCATTCCTCCCTATCCAATCATCTCGGCACCAGTACTCCTCGGTCTCTTCGGTGGCGCCGGAATGCTTGTCGGATGTCTCGGTCTTCTGCGTCTTCAACAACGGCGCAATCTTGAGGCAACTACTCCACGGATGTCTGCCGCAGACCGAGTTCTCGTCTGGACGCTGATCGCTCTCGCCGGAACAGGGGTGCTCACAACGGTGCTTCGATCGACCTCGGCCTACGCTGCGATCCTGCTCATTCACCTGGCAACGGTTGTCACCTGCTTCGCGATCGCACCGTACACAAAGTTCGCTCACTTTGTCTATCGGTCGATGTCAATCTACAAAGACCGACTTGAGGCAGCTCCGCGAAATTAACGCTCGTTTGAGCAGCGCAGCGATTTCGACGACCTCATGTCAGACCCGTTCTTGGATACCACGAATAGCCCTTGGATCGTGACTCTGCCATGACTGATCACTCGGGATCACCTCTTCCCATGGATACAACGCTCGATAGTCGATTGCCTCACCACCGACGCCAATTGGATCACCACCGGCTTCTGAGATACGCAAGGATTCAAGGAGAAGACGCCGAGCGTGGACCACTGCCACATCGGCTGTGCCCACGTTCTCGGTGCTCCGGTCAAAGATCGGTCCGAGAGACTCGACAATGGCTGTGTCTCCGCTGATGATGCCGGGAATCCCCACCCAAGACTCTCCTCGGCGCATGGCTTCACGGTCTTGCAGCCAGTGGTTCTCTGGCGTGCGCGCACGCGTCCCGTCAGGTTCCACATCGATTCCCTTACGGATCCCAGAGATCGATCGCACAATCTCCTCATCCACTGGACCACCAAGGCGGTAACGCATCACGTACATCATGGTGTGAGTGAGATCGACCGGCGTATAGAACGGGCCAGTCCCGAATCCTGGCCGATCTGGGATCATCGTGATGGTCGGTGCGATATAGAGCGTGGTACGGACATAATTTGACTCACGCCCCTCTACTTCGGGGACACTGCGAATCGCTGCATATCGAAAACCATACGGTGTGTCCTCGACATGCAGACGAGGATGGCCATCATTTGATGGAAGATACTCGACGGTCTTTTGTGCACGTGTCGGATCAAAATCCTGACCGGTATTCGTGCGGCCATCGGGGCTCGACTTGATGATGTCAGAGTGCAAGTAGGTAATATGCGAGGAATCGATTGAACCCTCCAGACACTGCAACCAATTGCACTTCACCAGAACTTTGTGAGCGACGATCTGGTTGGCATCAAGGAAACTCCATTCCAACATGGGCAACGGGGGAACCTTGTCTCGAGGACCCATGTACACCCAGATGAGACCACCGTGTTCCTCAACTGGGTAGCTGCGCGCGGAGATGCGTTCCTTAAAGCGACTGAAGTCGGGTTCATTCGGCGTGTCAAGGATCGAGCCGTCTGTTCCAATCTTCCAGCCGTGATAGACACAGCGAAGCCCACAGTCTTCGGCCCGTGCAAGGGTGAGATCGGCACCTCGGTGGGGACAGTGGCGGTCCATAATGCCCACGGCTCCAGAAAAATCACGATATGCGACGAGATCCTCTCCAAGCAGACGGAGCGGAATAGGATCATCGCCCGGCTGTGGAAGATCTTCCGAGAGGCAGGCTGCAAACCAGTAGCGCCGCAGCATCCGGCCCATCGGTGTGTCGTTGTCAACTGCTGTGAGAAGTTCGTTTTCCTCGCGACTTAGCATCTCCGCCACCTTTTGTCGGTTCGGTGTACTCCCGAAATGTCCGTGATCTGCCCCATGATCCACGCCAATTTTATGCGAGCCGAAGCAGAATCTTTTCTCCTGTCACGCCACACCTACAAATTTCTTTGACCCGAAGAGCAGGCAAATCTCAGCGCACAATTGGATGGGAGGGGTCAAGCCCAGATTGGGGGGAGACGATAAGGCCAAAAAGCCTCGGTGGCTCTCCCGTATCGGTGCACTCGCGAACCCGCGCTGCAAGGATGCTCTCATAAACGGTAGGGGCCACGAAGAGAAGCTCAAGAGTGTGGCCCTCGTTCCAGGCGTTAACAATCGCTTTCGCAACAGCATCGACCACCTCGGCAAGCGACACATCAGGGATGGGGGCCGAGGGTCTCATAGACAAGACAATAACTACTCCCTCTCCCTAATGGTTGCGCCCAATGTCCGCGCCCGAGACGAAAGGCGCGCATGTCAGATATACCACTGGTCAGATCTGTCTCGTGACGGATCTTGTGGCACCTTCTTGGGGTTGTTCTCTCGCAAAGTTCCTGCCGACTTACCTACGTTGTCTGACATTCTCGATTTAAGGTGATCTCACCGGGTCGAACATGAAGAGGGTGATGACCGATGACGATCTCAGAGGGAAGATGGGTATCGCCTTTTGATATCGAAGACAGCACCTCGTACTCGAATTACCTCCCTGTCGAGGGTCTCACCGCGCTTGCCCGTGAATCATTTGACATTGTGGTCGTAGGTGGAGGAGGTGCCGGTGCCGTGGCGGCGATCGAAGCGGCAGATAGAGGCGCCTCTGTTTTGATCGTTGAGGCAATGGCCTCACCGGGTGGCAACACTCAGATCTCCGGCGGAACGATCCGTCTCGTTGCTGATGCTCCAATGGCTGTCGAGCACCTCATGCATCTGGCACAGGGTGCAACGCCTCGCGCCGTCATGGAGGCCTTTATCACTGGTCTCGTTGAGATCGAAGGGTGGATCGATGCACATGGCGGATCGCTTGAGATACGACCGGAGAAAGTAGACGATTCACACGATCGAGTCTTCCCCATTAGCCGCCCCGGCTCATCATTTCCGAACTACCCAGGCGGAGACGCGTTAGGCAGACGTGCACTCGTCCCACCACGTCGAGAGGGTCGTCACAATGGTGCCGCACTGTGGGATCTCCTTGCGGAGAATCTCGAGCGCCTCAAGATTCCTCTTGTTCTCAACGCACGAGTTTCTCGACTATCGACGGACGAACATCGCAGAGTTAATGGTGTTGAGATCACCACCAACGAAGGACCGATCCACATCGCTGCCAACCGAGGAGTGATCCTTACCTGCGGCGGCTTCGCGTATGACGATGCACTGATGACCCAGTACTACGGCCTTCCCCTTCCTTCGGTCTGTCTGCCCGCCCGCGCAACGGGAGACGGAGTTCGACTGGCTGCTGACGTGGGAGCGGATCTTTGGCACATGAACGCCGCTGCCTGCTCAGTGGGTTACCGACTCCCCGGACTCGAGGCAGGAATTCAAGCAAAGATGCCTGACTATGGATTCGTCCTTGTTGATCAGAATTCTCGCAGATACCTGAGCGAGACGGACCTTGAGAATCACAGTGCGATCTTCGCGATGACCGCCCAAGATTCAATCACTGGAGAGTATCTACGGACGCCATCGTTTGTTATCTTTGACGAGCAGACGCGTAGAGCCGGGACACTTGCTCACCTTCCGCACGGAGCGAATCGTCACTACCCATGGAGCGCGGACAACTCTGTTGAGATCGATCGTGGGTGGATTCAGCGAGCGGAGACACTTGATGAGCTTGCTGGTCTGCTTGGCCTCGGAGAAGCCGCACTCACATCATGTGTATCGGAGTTCAATCAATCGTTTGATCAACAGGTCACTGATCGATTCGGGCGATCGCTCAACGCGATGCGTTCGATCAACCAACCCCCCTTCTATGGGGCGGCGGTCTATCCAATCATCGTGAATACTCAGGGTGGCCCGCGACGAGACGAGGCCTGTCGAATTCTCCGTCCGGATGGAACGCCTATTTCCGGACTTTTTGGTGCCGGTGAACTCGGGTCCCTATGGAACCGTCTTTACGCTGGTGCGGGAAACCTCTCAGAGTGTTTAGTCTCCGGCCGCTTGGCCGCGAAGAGCGCTCTCACGAACTAGGCAGTTAGAGGACCACCTCATCTGGTGAATACTTTGTGACGCTTGTAGGCAACTTCCAAAGTTGCCACGGTGTTTGAACTCCCCGTTAGGCTCCGTCACAGCTCGTGAAGCTACCCCCAAAGGGCCACGAAGGTCTCTCGTCTGCAGGTACAAACGACGAGAACACGGACCCAATTACGTCGATAAAGAGGAGACCGCTGATATGCCCGGACTACTGAATGGCGAACGCTTTCCGAGCCTCAGCTTTGAAACCGTGGCACACGGACACCTTGATCTTCCGGACTATCTCGCCGGTGGTTATGGTGTCGTGTTGGGCTACCGAGGTTCATGGTGCCCGTACTGCAATGCGCAACTCGCAAGCTTCCAGCGCCGCCTCGACCAACTTACCGAAGCAGGCATCAGCGTCGTTGCCATGTCGTCGGATGACCTTGAACACGCTCAGGAGACCGTCGACAAACACCATCTCACCTTCCCCGTTGGCTATGGCCTCGATGCCGAAGTGACGGCGACGACCCTTGGCGGGTACTGGGATAGTGGCCGCGGGGCACTCGAATCTACGAACTTTCTCCTCACAGCCGACGGTCTCATCGAAGTTGCCGTGTACTCGTCCAAAGTCCTCGGCCGTCTCGTTGTGGACGACGTTCTTGGCTACGTCGATCACCTCAAGAAACGTTGATCAGTTGGCATCACCAGTGAATATCAGCGGATGGTCCTTGAGCTAGAGGATCAATAGATCGTCGCCTCTCGCGGTCTCAAGCAACATTCTGTGAACAAGTGCTCGGAAAAGTGCTGCTCATCCGTGCGAGATAAAGTCAGAATGTGTCCACACTGCCCACTTTCTTGCTCTGCCAAAGCGAGTTCGAACGGCGACCCGGCGTTGTGCGGTTTGACACGTGAGCGCGTTGGAGGAGGCCGGACCGCAGGGAGAGACGGGTGACTCCCTCGCTACGAGTCCTGACGGCCGACCCACCCGTCCCTATCTGATCTTCGGCATAGCGGTGACGGCGATCTTGATGGGAGCACTCGACCAATCGATCGTCGCGACGGCGCTTCCCACACTCCGCAACGATCTCCACGCTCGGATCAACTGGGCAAGTTGGACGATTACTGCGTACCAGTTTGGTCTCGTCATGGCACTGCCTGTCGCCGGACGGATCAGCGACCAGTTTGGACGACGACGGATCTTCCTTGTGTGCATTGTGATCTTCACGGCCTCCTCTCTGTGCTGTGCGATCTCCTCGAACATCTACGAACTGGTGATCTTTCGGGCGATTCAGGCACTCGGTGGAGGCGCATTCATGCCATCGGCGATTGGAATCATCGCGGATCATTTCGGCAAGGATCGTGACCGCGCCATAGGAATGATCTCAAGCACCGTCCCGATTGGATCACTGGCAGGTCCTCTACTCGGTGGATTCATCGTTGCCTACTGGTCGTGGCGAGGCATCTTTCTGATCAACATCCCGATCGGCATCATGATCTTCATACTCACCTTGAGGTATATCCCGAAATCTCGTCCAATCGACGCTCCGAAGGCGGACATTCGCGGCGTCGCGCTCCTCGCAGGAATTATCTTGCCCCTCATGTACGGAATCACGGCGCTCGGACAGGGCAGGACGTCGGTCTGGTCCCCAGCGTTCCTCGTTCCCGAACTCTTTGCCGTTGGCTGCGGCTATCTCTTTGCTCGACACGCACGTGTCGCGGCCGCTCCGATCATTCCTCTCCGACTCCTTGGCCGCAATGGTGGATTTGGCACACTGAACCTCATTAACTTTCTCTACGGAGGCTGCACACTTGGCATCGGGGTACTCATCCCTCTCTATGCGGAGGAGCGCTACCACTTCACCTCCCTCCAGGCAGGTTCGGTTCTTGCGACCCGCGCCATTGGCGTTCTGGTCGTCGCGGCGACGACGTCATTTCTCATCCGCAGAATTGGTTATCGCCGCCCAATGATGGTTGGTTTCTCAGTAGCTGCTACGGGGATGGTCGTGCTCAGCATCGGACCCAGAGGGCTGAGTACCTATGCCTGGCTCGCAATGGGCGCAGCACTGATGGGAATGGGAAATGGAGTGGCGGCACCGGCAACGAACAACGCCGTGCTGCACCGCGCAATCGGCGAGGCTGGTTCAATCTCTGGGATCCGGGGAATGTTCCGACAGATTGGTGCGATCACTGCTATCTCGGCGACAACAGCGATCGTCTCGCGGAGTGCCAACGAGGGCTTGGCCTTAAGCCATGTCTTTTTTATCTTGGGGATCGTCGTCACGGCAATTGTCATTCCCCTCTGTCTCACCATCGAGGATCACCGAGGAAGCTGGTAGTTGAACCGCCAAGCAAGACTCCTTGACAGGAAGAGGCGAACATCCAAGATGAATGGATCAATGCACATCGGAGATGACAAAGATCGAGATCGCGACGTTGGCGGCTCAACACCCACAGTCACGATCGCTGACAGCCGTCTCGCCCAGGTGGGAGATCTTTCGGTTCGACGCGCGCTTCCTCAACGAACGCGACGCACAGTGGGAGCGTGGTGTTTTGCAGATCATTTTGGACCAGCAACCTTCAGCGGCGATGATCGACCCGATGTTGGTCCGCACCCTCACATGGGCCTTCAGACTGTTACCTGGCTGGTCTCCGGTGAACTCGTCCATCGTGACAGCCTTGGATCCGAGCAGAAGATCAAACCAGGACAGCTCAATCTCATGTCAGCCGGCAAAGGTATAACGCACGCTGAAGAGGCCTCCTCTCCCTTTCGCGGAACCTTCCACGGCATTCAACTTTGGATCGCTCAGCCGGAGGAGACTCGCAACGGCGATCCTTCCTTCGAACACCACCGGGAACTCCCCCGGGTCTATCTCTCCAACGGAGCCGCAACAGTGCTTGTTGGTTCGTTCGCCGGTATCACCTCACCAGCACGACGAGATAGCGATCACCTCGGTATCGAACTTGATCTTCGCACCGGCAAGGCGATCATGCCCCTGCAACGCGATTACGAGTACGCGTTGATTGTCCTATCGGGAGCGCTTGCCTTTGAGGGCCACATCATCGAACCGGGTCATCTCGCCTATCTCGGCGATGGACGAGACGAGTGCACCATAGGAGTGAGATCACCCACTCGAGCAATTTTGCTAGGTGGTGTCCCCATCGCTGAGCCGATCCTCATGTGGTGGAACTTTGTGGGCCGCACGCGCGACGAGATGATCGATGCCTATCGACATTGGGAAGATGACGATGGATGGTTCGGCCATGTCAAGTCGCGCCTCGATCGGATCCCTGTTGCTCCCCCACCGTGGATGGTCAACAGGTAAATAAACACGACGACGAGCACGCAAGAATGGGACGAAGTTCCCCGCAAATTGTCGAGATTGGCTTAGCTCTGAAGATCGAGCACCGCATCTGCAAGGTACTTGAGCTCCTCCTGCCACGGCGTGGTGGTTTCGATTGGGCGCACAACGAACTTTGAAAATCCCACGTCGATCAGCCCTCGCAGATGAGCGCGAAGGCCATCGAGTCCTACTACCGGAGGTGACCTTCGTTCCTGTGCATTTGATCGACCGGTAGCTGCATCTTCGTTCCGCACATAACCAACACTCACTCCAAAATGTTCGGGGCTGATCACGCGTCCGGAGGCTGTTGCAACCTTTTCAATCAGTTCGCGACCTGCCAATGCCGCCGCCGGGGAACAGTTGCTCGGCAACCAGCCATCACCACTTTGACCGCAGAACTCCAGTGACTTTTGAGCCATTCCTCCGAGCCAAAACTCTAAGGGCTGTTGGACTGGCAGAGGCGAGATCTGAACATTTTCGAATGACCCGACGGCACCGTGATGGGTAACAGATTCGCCAGCCAAGAGACTGCGCAATACCGGAAGAGCCTCTTGCATCCACTCTCTCCGGTTCACGTTTACACCAATTGCATCGCTCTCGGGAAGTCGAGGAATACCAGGAACAAAGGTGACAAGGAGGCGACCGTTAGAGAGCGCATCAAGTGCCGCAAGTTGGCGCGCGAGCCGAACGATGTTGCGACCAGGAAGCAGCATCGTTGTCCCGAGTTTCACCTGAGGGTGGTAGGCGGCGATCCAGGAGAGCGCGATCAACGGATCAAAGCCGGGGGTCGTAAGGACCTCGGACATCCAAATGGAATCGAAGCCAAGGCTGACCATCTCATCCACGAATGGGCCAAGTTCAACCGCAGATAGTGGAGTTCTCCCAACGCCGAGTCCAATTCTGACCTTCAAGATAATCTCCCATCACTTTCGGCTCGGGTTGACGCTATCGCCTACTGGCCGTTGCATCGATCCTGTTGATCAGAGAACAGATAATCACCGCACGTCTGGCCCAATTCAATCCGCCAGAGGGTGTTGGTTATGCCAGCTAATTGGCCGAAGTGCCATAAAAACTCTGACGATCCATATCACGGTGTTTGCCTGCACGGACACCTCTTCGAGTACGCGTCCCAGCAAATGGTGGCGAAAACTTCAGACCCACCGACAAGCATGGACAGGTAGTGAGGTCTCGCTAGGGCCGCGTGATTTTGCCCCTGGCATCACGCCTACTTCTTCCCAAGATCACCAAGTTCAGCCGTCAAGAATGATCCACAGGCAGTTCTCATCCGTAACCCCTTCGAACCGATGGCTATTCAACCGGCGGACGAAGAAAATAATGTGACACAAGAGAGTCCGGTGCGATTAACCGGTCATGAGGTGTCGCGTCCTGGATTTAAAGAAGCGGTTTCAGCCGCACGCAATGGTGACGCACTGGCGTGGGAAGAGCTCTATCTGTGGCTCTATCCTCGGCTCACCTCCTATGCGTGCGCTCGCCTTGACCCTGACCGCGCGAGCGAGGCAGTGTCTGAGACTTTTGCCCGTGCTGTCGCCGGGATTGGTAGGTTCACCTGGAAGGACAGTGGATTTGAGGGTTGGATGTTTACGATCTTGCGTAACGTGATCGTAGACATGCATCGCAGGTCAGGCCGAGTACGGCGCGTCGGCCGGCATCGATCTGTCGCCGCGTTCGCTTGATCTCCCGCTCAACACACCCAATGAGCTGTTTCGAACTCAGGTGCCGTTTGGCGAACGGCGGATCTTTAGCAAATTGATCAAGTTCACTCAGAAGATCTGCGTACCGCTGGCTTTGAAGTGTCGAGATCATCTCGTCGCGTGCAATCTTCTTTCGCTGGTCGAGGTATGGCGCTAAATGCGACCGAGCATCGGTCGCCGTCACCGAGGCACCAAGTTCCTGAAAGCTCTCGTCAAAGCGCCCCACTAAGACCCCGGCGTCGCGAGCAAGGCCAAGGACACCAGAGAGCCACTTCAGCTCGCCGGCGAGATGTTCTCCCGGCCTGCGTTTGAACATCGGAGAAAATGTCGTTAGGCAGCTCCGCAGGCGACGAGAGGCGACGCGCATCGCGTGAATTGCGTCGTCAGACTCTTGACGCACCTCGAGCTCTCGGGCGAGTAGTTCGCCAGCCTGTTCGACGAGGCGCTGATAAAGCACCCGCTTTGATCTTGCGACGTCATGGTGACTGCGCGGCATCTGATCAATCTACGGTCTCTGCTGTCGAAGGGTGACGGACGAAGCCCGTGAACCATTACCGGGTAGGACAGACGAGATAGCAAACCGACCGTGACGCTGAAGAGCGATGATTGCACGATAAAAAGCTCAGTCGACCAGGGGACTCTTCTCAATCGATAATGTCGACCGCGGCGGTCGAAAACGTCAAACTGTTGACCGCCAAAGATTTAGGGTGTTTGGGTAGTGCTGAGATCAAAAACAGCCACCGGGCTGTAACTAGGAGGTAGCCATGGACCATGTCATCTTCGGTCGAACAGGTCTTGATGTAAGCGTCGTTGGTCTCGGCTGCGGTGGCGATAGTCATCTTGGCTTAGACACCGGCGGATCGCAGGAACAGGCGATCGGAGTACTTCGACACGCCTTTGACCTCGGCGTGACCTACTTCGATACCGCAGATGAATACGGCACCGAGGAGGTTGTTGGGAAGGTCCTCTCGCCGGTCCGAAGCGAGGTGGTGATCTCGACAAAGACAAAACCACTTCGTCCTGATGGTTCCGTGCTCAGCGCAGAGGACCTTCGGTCAAACGTGATGGATTCTCTGGCAAAGTTGCAGACCGACTACATCGACATCTTCTTCCTTCACATGGTGAGAGAGCGCCACTACAACCACTGCGTTGAGGTCCTTCTCCCCGTGCTCGATGAGCTGAAGGGATCGGGAGCGATTAGACACATTGCAATTACTGAGGGATCACGGAGCGATCCCCGACATGACATGCTTCAGCGCGCTGTTCTTGACGACTACTGGGAGGTCATGATGTTGGCCTTCAATCCATTCAACGCAAGCGCTCGCCGACTGCTCTTTCCTCAGACCATCGAAAAGAACATCGGGATCGATGTCATGTGTGCCGCGCGTGGACCATTTAGCCACCCAGGCGAGATGGACGAGGTGATCACCGCGCTCATCGATACTGGCGAACTTGATCCAACGAGTATCGATCGGGAGAATCCTCTTGGCTTCCTTCTCAACCATGGCGATGCGATCTCTATCGTGGACGCTGCCTACCGTTTTGCACGCCACGAGCCGGGATGTCATGTTGTCCTAACCGGTACCGGGAGTACCAAGCATCTTGAGGAGAACATCGCCTCCATCAATCGCGGACCGTTGCCTGCATCAGACATC
>CAIVND010000119.1 GCA_903907185.1 uncultured Acidimicrobiaceae bacterium | reverse complement strand
CCCTCCCGAGATCTGCACGCTGGTACCGATGGACTTCAATCGAAATCGGCTTCGCTACGTTGATCCAGCCCCTTACTCACAGGAAGATTTTGAACGAACCTACGAGTGGATGCAAAAATGGCGTCTTATCGGTGACACCGAGTTCAACTCACTTGTTGACAATCGGATCCCAGTTTCTTCCTGACTCGGTTTGCGACTCATCGATCAAAAGGCGCAAGTACAAGATCTGACATCGAAGTGTTACCGTCCTGTGACGACGCGTCCTTGCAAATACCCGGCTTTCCAGTTGACCATGAGGACCTGAGACGGTGGCGCGAAAGCTTGCTTGAAAGAATCCATTGGGATAGTTTTAGTTGTCCTTAAACTTTTTCATGAGACTGTCCGAGGGCATGAATATACAGGGGGGTCGGAAATGACCGTAGATACAAACAGGCGGGTTATGTCGCCAGACGAGCTCATCGCGGCCTGCGAAGCTGTCCGAAATGACTACCAAAAGGGTCATCCTTTCAACGCCAAAGAGATCATGAGCCAGGACGAGTTTCCAAAGCTCGCTGCTGGCAAGCGCCGCAGCTTTACCGGAGGAGACATTAACCACCGCTTTGAGGGCGAGCGCTATATCAACAACCCAGATAAAGCGACACGGCGCCACCAACTTCGCAAGCTCGTCGACGAGGGCGGAGAGACGGCGGTCGGTGGCGACAAAGTTGCCCACCCACTCCTCAGCCGTTGGGAGGCCTACGCCTTTGGCGTGACCGACGAGGAGATCAACGACCTCGAAAAGGGCGATGCCGACCCCTGGATTCTCATCTCGCGCGGCTGGAGGGTCGCTTCGAATCGCTACCAGCACTTTTCAGTCGCGATCGGCAGTGGCATGGTCGGCGAAGGTGGCACCGCCAAGCACTCCGCTGAGCTACTTGAGGCGATCGACCGCGATCGCAAGCGCTTTAAAGAGTGGGGCGTTCCAGATATCGAACGAGCACTCATGAACCGCTTCGAACATGCCGGAATTGATATCGAACATGCCGACTACAACGAGGAGATCGTGCGCCATTTCTGCACCACTCCTGAGCTCCAAGAGCAGCTAATTCAAGTTTTTGAGCTCCGTGCTCAGATGGGCGCAGGTGGGGGCCTCTAAGTCTCCTTTGAAACCAGCTTGCTCCATCTTTCATTCACTGCTCATCGAAGGGGAAAACCATGTCGCAGACGCCTTACGGTCCTGAGGACCTCGCAGTACCACCGCTATCGGGGGAGGACTTCCTTGGCCTGCTCGAGGAGAACTACAACGCAAAACTGACGGAACTCCCGGCCTTTTACAAGAAGTTCGTCGCCGGGGACCTTTCACGCCAACAGCTCCAAATGTGGGTGAAGGATCAGTATTTCTACTGGGACAACCTGTATTACACGACCGCAGCTGCCTATATCAAGTGCAACGATCACACCGTTCGCGCAAGACTGCTCCAGCGATTGGTCTGGGTCGAGGGCAGGAACGTAGTCCGCGACATCCGTCCTGAGTGGAGTACACCCGCCTACGAGGAACTCTTTGCCCGTATCGGCGACGCTCTTGAAGTTTCTCGTCAAGAGCTCGACGAATGGCGCCCCTACACGCGGACGTTCTTTGCAATCACGACACTTTCGGTGTATTCCCGATCGTGGGAGTGGACATGGCTTGATTGCATCGCCAGTCTTTACGCTGCCGACTGCTTCTACCAGGGTGTTTTTCCACAACTGCGTGATGCCCTCAGCACCAAATACGGTGTTGCCGACGCTGACCTTGAGTTCTTTGATGCTGTCCTCAATGACTCGAAAGAGAACTCTGCCTGGGCAAAAGAGATCCTTCCCTATTGGGGCTGTACTACCGAGCGCCAACTGCTCGCGTCTCGTGCATTCCGAGAGCGACTCGATATCGAGATGCAATGCGTGCAAGGTCTAGCCGAAGCAGCCGACGGTAAGAGTCCATTCCAGGCACCCGAAGGCGCGCAGATTCCTCTTCTGATCGGGAACCAAATCACTCCAGCCCTGGCCTAGCGCCAGCGACCCGATGACATCGCTGTTCCAAGACGCTCTTGGCGCGCGCCCGCGCACCGGTGCCCGCAGAGGTCGATGATGACCACCAATACCCAAGAGTCCACTGGAGCTGATCCAGCCGAGCGTCCTGAATTTTCCGTACACGCTGGGACCCCAGTTGGCGAAGCCTTGCGCCATCACTGGATTCCCGTTCTTCCAGTCGACATTTTGAGCAGACAGAACGCTCGTCGCGTTCGATTGATCGGTGAGGACCGTGTTGTTTACCGAGACCGGGTTGGCCGCTATGGCCTCATTGGTGATCGGTGCCCGCATCGCGGCGTAAGCCTCGAGTGGGGCATTGCTGCCGATGTTGGTCTGCGCTGCCCCTACCACGGATGGTGTTTCGACCAAAGTGGCCAGTGCGTAGATATTCCACTTGAGGGGTTGATCACTCGGGACCATGTCCACATTCCTGCTCACCCAATCCACGCTCAGGGCGGACTTCTTTGGACCTATCTCGGCGAAGGTGAAGCACCGCCATTCCCCGATCTTGGTGCGTTCGGCGAGGCGGGTATTCGCCGACACCTCACGCTCATGGTCGTGGAACGCAACTGGTTGGACATCATCGAGAGCTGGGTAGGAATCCCATCCCCGGTGGGTTCGCCCTTTGTCTTTGGCGACGTTGATCGCGAGGTGGCACTTACTCCCCTTGATGATCTTGCCACCATGATCGTTATCGCTGAATGTCTCGGTCCGCTCCCAGAGGGGGTTGCAGAGACGAACCCTGCAGACGATCTCACCGGGGGGGCGCTCTCTCCTGTCGAGGCCCCAACGCCTGTTGCAGCAGTCACCCCGGGAGTACGAGCGCGCGAGTGGCTGCATACGACGCTCAATCTCTCCATTGATGAGGGTGAAACCGCAAAAGCAGGTCACCCGGTCGACCTGCCCAACCTCTCCGATGCAGAACAAGATCTCGAACTCGATCCCACAATCGCTGATCTTCCAGATTTTCTTGCTCACCACCGAGGCGAGTGGGCGCTCGATCTTCTCATCCGCAGACACCTACCGCTCTGGCTGGACGCCCTCGGCGCCGAGGTTCCCGCCGCCAACCTCCGCAATCTCGAAGTACTTAATGGAGCCGTGCTCGATGCCGCCCTTGATGAAGCCGAACAGGCTGCTCACGAAGCGTTCGACCGCGCCTTCACCGAAACCCAGCGGGTCCCCTGGAAGGTTGCTTGGCCTTACGTCTGGAACGCGGAGAGTTCAACTCGGTGGGCCAAAGGACGCGATCGCGCGATCGCCGAAGCGTGGCGGATCGACTGGCAGAGCGCTGCCCGCGCGATCGCTGCTGCGGGCACACCCCAGCTCTCCGCGGCTATCGATACAGGATCGCTCAGTCTCGCGGCCCATGCCCTCGAAGTTGCTGAGCTGTCAGCTCGGGCGCTCTGTTGGCCAGGCGCGTGGGGTCTCACGTGGTCGGTGATAGTCGCGGAGGTACGCGAGGAAGATTCAGAGGCACCCGAAGTCGAGGCGCCAGAGCAGCTTCTCGCGACCACACGAGAAAGAACAGTGGCCGCGACACGCACCGCGCTCGATGCCACCTGAATCTGGCGGAATAGCTAGTTGGTATGCCCAGCTTCTGAGAAGGGAAGAGAACCATGACAAGTGAGATTCCAGACCCCGACATCACACGACTCTCCGGGGACTCACATGTCCTCGAGCCAGAGGACCTCTGGACGACTCGTCTCCCGGCAAAGTTCCGTGATCGTGCACTGCCCGGACGAGCCCGATATGAGCGCGCGGGTGGCGGAGATCCAAAGGCGGCTCTGCGCGACATCTCAGCCGACGGTATCAGTGCAATGGTCCTCTTCCCCAGTACCGCACAGAGGATCTATCAGCAGTTCTACGAGAAGATGCCGTTTGACATCGAGTTAGTCAAAGCTGAAGAGCGCGTCTATAACGACTGGCTCATCGAATACTGCAGCGAAGACTTCGACCGACTTTGGGGGCCCGCTCTCATCAGTTTGTGGGACATCGATTACGCGATCGAGGAGATGCGCCGAACTAAAGAGGCTGGGCTGAAAGGTGTCACCACCTGGGTTGCACCTCCCGATGATCTCCCTTTCTCTGGCGACCACTACGAGCGTTTCTGGTCCGCCGCTGAGGAGATGGACGTTCCCATCTGTATGCACATCAACTTTGGCTTTGGTAGTTACGTGACCCGTGAGGGCGAGGATCGTCGGGCGCTTGTCGGTCGCCAGGCCTACGGTCACAAACACGTCGCGCAGAAGACGACCGCTGAGTTGATCCTCTTCGGCACGCTCGAACGACACCCGAGACTCAAGATCCTTCTTGCTGAGTTTGACTGCGGCTGGATTCCCTTCTTTTTGGAGGATCTTGATCGTAAGTTCACCGGTTGGCGTGCGGAGGGGGCTCGCAGCAGTAGCTCTCGACTTGGACTCGACATGCTTCCGAGCGAGTACTTTTCGCGAAACTTTTCCTCGACTTTCATGCAAGACGGTGTGACCGGACTTTTGCTCCAGCGCTGGGGAATTGACAATTTCATCTATTCAAATGACTACCCTCATGGCGGTGGCGCATGGCCCTATACGGACGAGACGATGAAACTCACACTGATGGACCTTCCGAAAGAAACTCGAAAGAAGGTCATGGGCGAGAATCTTGCTCGACTATTTGGCCAACCACTCCCACCTCCCATTGAGCGACAGCCGCTGACAAACTATTCCGAGGAACTTCGAGAGCCTCGCATTCTTGCTGAGGGTGAGACTCCGGCCGACGCCGACTGGCAGTGGGTCCGACCGTGGCTGAAGAGCTCGAAGGATTTCTCATTTGAGAAAGAAAAGATGGGTCTCGCGCAGTAGCGTCCACCTCGTTGGCAGAGGAGTTCAGCCTTCACGGGTGGCTCGCCAACGCGCGAAGTTCACATCTGGTCAGATGTCGTAACTGTCCTTGCTACTGCTCGGGAACCTCGGAGCTCAGGCTCTCGAGATTGATAACGATTGCATCCTGGGTGCTGCGCGCAAGAATTACGACGGCCTCTGTCTTTGAAGAGGGGTTCTCCTCGCGGTGAGGGATATACGGCGGTACATAGATATAATCCCCTGGCTCTGTCTCGATACGTGACTCAACATCTCCATCCATGAAAACGAAAACTGGATTCCCAGCGACGACGTAAATTCCGGTTTCAGATTCGCCATGATGATGATTGGCGGATCGAACACCGGGATCAACATGATTCTCCCCCATCCAGATCCTCTCTGAACCTGCGAGATCTCCGGAGATTGCCGCATAACGTCTCATCCCGGATGTCTGGGCCGTTTCGGCGCTGAGTGTCGACCCTTTCGTGTGGTGCAACCCTCGATGCCATTGGTCAATATCGCTCGGTGAAGTGACCGGGCGATCTGCAATCTCGTCATCTCTTGTTGCGTCGGTCATTGTTGAGTTCCCCCATTACACACAACGAGGATGTTAACGCCCCCCACTAACCAGGGGAAAGTTTGGCAAAACGAGCAACATTGCCGAAAACGTTGCTGCCATCTCTCGGCGCTGCTTGGGGTGGATCTTCAAAACACTGGATGTCGATCTGGTACCGGGCGGCAAAGCAAGACCGTGAAGCTTTCGCCACGCGTAGTACTTCTCATGAATTAGTCGTTCGGCCTCTACCCAATCATCAGCTCGAAGTGTGACGGGAGCGGTCACGTTGGTCGAGTTAGTAATGCAGATGGTTTCACATCCGAAGCCTTCTATCTTTTCGATATTGGAGACGCTATCTTCAACGAAAAGATCAGCTCTCACAGCGGATTTATCCCGGAT
>CAIVND010000118.1 GCA_903907185.1 uncultured Acidimicrobiaceae bacterium | reverse complement strand
GTGATCAACTTTGATAGCCAAGAGGTACGACACGTTGGGCTCGAGATTCCTGAAGGATTCGCTGGGCTCGACATCGGTCCGGAATCGATCGAACTTTTTGCCGCCGAAATCGCGTCAGCAAAGACGGTGCTGTGGAATGGACCAATGGGCGTCTTCGAAGATGCCCGTTTTTGTTCGGGAACCCGTGCGGTCGCACAGGCTGTCGCTGACTGTAAGGGTTTCACTGTCGTCGGTGGTGGCGATTCGGTAGCGGCGGTCGATTCCTCCAAGCTCGAGCACTTCATGGATCATGTTTCGACCGGCGGCGGAGCTTCGATTGAGTTCATCGAACGGGGCGATCTCTGTGGAATCGCTGCACTTCGAACCTCGGTGTGGTCCTAAATTCTTGGTTGGCTGAGATGCCTCGCTTCAACGGGAACCTCTCCTAAGGTGGAGCGGTGAGTACAAAGCGATCCACCCTCATCAGCGGCAATTGGAAGATGAATGAAAATCACTTTGAGTCGCTCAAGCTGATCCAAGAGCTCGCTGCTTTGCTGCGTGCGCAGCCGATTTCACCAGATCAACAGGTCAGTCTGCACCCGCCGTTCACCTCACTCCGAACGGTGCAGACTGCGGTAGAGACCGATCATCTACCGATCACCCTCGGGGCACAGACCTGTCATTTCGAAGATCGTGGTGCCTACACCGGAGAGATCAGTGCTGAGATGCTTGCAAAGTTGAACGTTGTCTTTGTTCTTGCAGGGCACTCAGAGCGGCGGGCGCACCTTGGCGAGACCGACGAGATCGTCGCTCGCAAGGTCGAGGCAATCTTTCGAAACAACATGCGGCCAATTCTCTGTGTGGGCGAAACTCCTGAGGAGCGAGAGGATGGTCTTGCCGAGGTAGTAGTGGAACGTCAGGTCCGAGCTGCTCTTGGCCAGTGCTCACCTGAACAGATCACCTCTTGTGTACTTGCCTATGAGCCACTTTGGGCGATCGGAACCGGACTGACAGCAAGCCCCCAAGATGCTCAGCGGATCGGTCGTCATCTGCGAGCAGTGCTCCGTGAGATTGCCGGTCCTTCGGCTGATGAGACTCTTATCCAATATGGCGGATCGGTGACCCCGGAGAACGCTGCCGAGTTTCTTGCCTGTCCAGATATCGACGGACTCCTCGTCGGTGGTGCGAGCCTTGATGCCACCAAATTTGTCGCCATAATTCACACCGGCGAGTGAGCGACTCTGCCACTTGAGTGAAAACAGCCTCTTGAGGGTGGCTGATAGCCTAAACGGACGCCCGAGTGGACACTCGGGTCCTGTTGGAGGTCGCAGTACGTGCTTACAGACGTCATAGTTGGAGTTGAGGTTCTCTCCTCTTTCGCACTCATCTTGCTCATCCTTCTTCATAGTGGTCGCGGTGGGGGACTCTCCGATATGTTCGGATCCACGGTTGGAACCGCGGCATCAGGTTCGACCGTTGCTGAGAAAAATCTTGACCGCTTGACCGTCGCCTTCGCCGTCGTCTTTGCCTTCAGCACCGTCATTATTGGTCTGCGGTGGGGCTGAGAAGGTCCGCTGTCTTTGCCCTTGCAGGATTGAGTCTTATCTGCACGGCATGTGGATCGACTGCTGGCCTCGCTTCAACAACGACCTCGTCATCCGTACCGACCCAAGTTGTGCTCTCGCACGACGGTACGGTAACCGTCGCGGTGCCATCGCTTCCGACGAATTTCAATCCAGCGACGATCGCCGGTTCAACTCAGGTGACCGACATGGTGATGTCCGAGGTGTGGCCACAGACCTTCGTACTCAACAACTTCAATGCCCCTCAGTGCCCGGAAAGTGTCGCGGCGATCTGCGAGGGTCTTCTTTCAGGAAACAACCCGGCTGAGCTCGTCAGTAATTCACCCCAAACCGTGGTGTATCACATCTCGTCTGCGGCAACCTGGTCGGACGGTGTAGAGATCACCGCTGCCGATTTTTCCTACAACTGGAAGATGCAGCTTCAAGTCGGGTCGGATCTGCCAGCGAGTGATCCGATCGGTGGATATCGTGATATCTCGAGCGTCACGGGGTCGGGTGGGGGAAAGACGGTCACCGTGGTCTTTTCGAAACCTTTCGCAGATTGGCAGTCACTCTTTACCAATCTTGTCCCCGCACACATCGCGAAGGATGCGACTGGGTGGAACACGGATTTCGCGACCTTTGATCCAAAGATGTTGGTCTCTGGTGGACCATTTGAGATCGAGCAGGTGATTCCTGGCGAGAAGGTCATTTTGCAGCGCAACCCCCACTACTGGGGCCCTCAGGCAGGTGTTGCAAAGATCGTCTTCAAGGTGGAGGCCACGCAGTCAGCCACCCTTCGCGCCCTTGCCAATGGTGATGTCGACATGGCATCACTCATTCCTGGCCCCCAGGTCGACAACACGGTGGCTGCGAGTACCAACCTCATCGAATCAACACAACCCGGATCCACGATGTTGCAGCTGGACTTCAACTTGGTCGACCCGACAACATCGAATCTCAACCTCCGAGAGGCGATTGCCGAGACGATCGATCGCCATCAGATTGTCTCCAACACCGTTGGTCTAATGACTCCCTTTAACAATGTCGCGGCAAATCATCTCTTTCCCTACGGGTTGCAGGGTAGCCAACCCAATGACAGTGCCTTTGAGCTCGTCAACCTTGCTCAAGCGGAGACTCAACTCGCGGACGCTGGATATCCCGTTGGTACTGACGGTGTTGCTAGAGACTCGCTCGGTCATCCGCTGGTCCTCTCCCTTATTGGCGCAAACGGCAATGCCGTTGTATCTGGAATCGAGCTCGAGATTCAATCAGAGCTTTTGCAGATCGGGGTAGAGGTGACGATAAGTAATATTCCGAACGCACAGCTGCTCGGTACAACACTTCCTCAAGGTGCGTTCCAGATGGCTATCGCTCCCTATTTCATGTCGCAGTTCCTGTCGACGAACGTCCAGCTCTACACCGACCCAGTCAACCCTTCGATTACTGGATCTACAGCAGCTCTAGCAGTCGAACCCGCTGCGGTTGCGGCTGGTGTCGTCACCCGAGACGTGTTGGGATATCAGAACCCTCAGGTCGTCAAACTCTTTGGCGATGCGTCACGAGAACTCAATGCTGGAAGTATCAATACCTACGACCAAGTGGATACGGCGATCTGGGCTGACCTGCCATCGCTGCCGCTCTTTCAGATGCCGGTGTCCTATGTGTCGAATGCTCGAGTGCTTAACGACTCGAACTCTCAGGGCTGGTTGGGTCCAATGTGGAATGCCCAAAATTGGACGATTCAGAGCAGTCCCGTACCGACAACTTCTACGACCTTGGCAAATTGATCTTGTGGCAGTAGGAGGTGCAAGCGGGGCGCACTCCCATCGACCTTGCGCTAACCTTGCTTTGCTCTTGGAGAGGGGCAACGAAGTGGTCACGTCGAAGTGGCGGAATAGGCAGACGCGCTAGCTTGAGGGGCTAGTGAGTGCAAACTCGTGGGGGTTCAAGTCCCCCCTTCGACACCAGTAAAAGTGCAGGCTAGAGGCTATAAATATCGAAGCCAATTCGGCAAAAGTAACGATTAGGTAACGACAGCGACCTTAAGCTCCAAATATGAGGGC
>CAIVND010000117.1 GCA_903907185.1 uncultured Acidimicrobiaceae bacterium | reverse complement strand
GACCGGAGGGAGACTGGTGCCTGCAACTGTTGTAGTCGGCACCCAGTGGGGTGACGAGGGCAAGGGAAAGCTCACTGACCTCCTCGCTAAGGACATGCGCCTTGTCGTCCGGTATCAGGGCGGGCACAACGCTGGTCATACGATCGTGGTCGATGGCGAGAGTTTTGCTCTTCAACTCATTCCAAGCGGTGTCCTTTACTCACATACCGTGCCAGTAATCGGCAACGGCGTCGTTGTCGATCCAGCGGTCTTGCTCGCCGAGTGCGACATGCTTGAACAACGTGGCGTCGATACCAGCAGACTCGTGGTCTCGGGAAACGCGCACCTGATCATGCCCTATCACTACGAGCTCGATCGAGCGACTGAGCGCGCGCTCGGCAAAAATGCGCTCGGGACCACCAAGCGTGGGATCGGACCGGCCTATGCCGACAAGGCTGCTCGCATCGGTCTGCGGGTGCAGGATCTGCTCGATGAGAAGATCTTTCGAGAGAAACTTGACATCGTTGTCCGCGAGAAAAATGCCATTCTGGCAAAGGTCTATAACCGACTGGCGATGGATTTTGATGAGATTGCGGATCAATACCTCAACGAGCTCGCGCCCCGCATCGCTCCAATGATTGGTGACACCGTCTCGCTTATCCATGAGGCTCTCGAAGATGGCGAAAACGTCATGCTTGAGGGAGCTCAGGCGACCTTTCTCGATCTCGATCACGGAACCTATCCATTTGTTACCTCGTCGAACCCAACAGCGGGTGGCGCCTGCGTTGGCACGGGTATCGGTCCGCGTGATGTCTCGCGCGTTGTTGGTATCGCTAAGGCCTATGTCACACGCGTTGGCTCTGGACCTTTTCCCACTGAACTCGATGGCGAGCTCGGGGAGCTGCTTGTTGACAAGGGCCACGAATACGGGACCAATACGGGCCGGCGCCGGCGACCCGGTTGGCTCGATGTTGTGATGCTGCGCCAAGCCGCTCGTATCAACTCCCTTTCGGAGATCGCGATCACCAAACTTGATGTGCTCTCTGATTTTGATGAGGTGAAGGTTTGTGTTGGCTATGAGGTCGATGGTGAGCGCATTACCCGAGTGCCCTACCACCAGTCGGTTCTGCACCGTGTCACGCCTGTCTATGAGACTTTGCCGGGGTGGAGTGACGATCTTTCGGGAGCCACGACGACGGCAGATCTTCCAAAGTCAGCACGGGATTATCTCCGATGCATCGAAGAGCATGCAGGTGTACCGGTCACCTACGTTGGCGTGGGGCCGGGCCGCGAGCAGTTCGTTCAGTTTCACCAATAGTTCCTACGAGTAAAGGGTCCGAATGCTTGTCGGCGTAATTGGTTCTGGTGCGCGCGAACATGCGATTGCGAGCGCGCTCGCTCGGACTGCGGATGTGATCCTCATCCCGGGGAATCCTGCGATGGAGGCCGCCACCGCCGAAGGATTCTCGATTAGATGTGAAGATCTCGATCCAGAGCTTCTTGGTGAGAATTCCGAGATCGATCTCGTGGTCATTGGTCCTGAGGCACCACTCGTCGACGGACTTGCAGATCGACTCCGAGCGGGCGGAAAGCCGGTGTTCGGACCCGGTGCAGATGGCGCACAGCTTGAGGGGTCAAAGGCTTTTATGAAAGATCTCGCCGAGCGTGCTGGCGTACCGTCGGCTCGTTACGGAGTCTTTACCGATCTTGGTGCGGCTGAGGAATTTCTGTCAACGCTCGAAGGAAAATACGTCGTCAAAACCGACGGTCTTGCTGCTGGCAAAGGAGTGCTTGTCACGGCTGATCTTGACGAGGCGAGGGCTGATGTGCGCGACAAGCTCTCGGGTCTGTCCTTTGGCGAGGCTGGGCGAAGGGTGATTATTGAGGAGGGGATGACAGGACCAGAGGTATCGCTCCTCGTGCTCTGTGCTGATGGCCATGGTGTTGCCCTTCCACCAGCACAGGACTTTAAGCGGATCTTTGATCATGACGAAGGGCCCAACACAGGCGGCATGGGCGCGTACTCGCCGGTTCCCGTGGCGACCGACGAGGTCGTGGCACAGATCATGGAACAGATTGTCGACCCAACACTGCGCCAGCTCGTCGCCGACGGGATCGACTATCGCGGGGTTCTCTACGCCGGCTGCATGTTGACTGACGAGGGGCCAAAATTGATCGAGTACAACATCCGATTCGGTGATCCCGAGGCCGAGGTTGTGCTTCCACGGATCAAAAGTGATTTCGCGGAACTTTGCCTCTCGGTCGCCGAGGGCCGCCACATCACCCCACCCGTCATTTCGACCGACGCAACCGTCTGCGTCGTGATGGCCGCTTCGAACTACCCTGCGACTCCAAGAACGGGAGATCGTATTCATGGGCTAGGAAAAGCCGATACGGTCAGTGGGGTGCAGGTCTTTCACGCCGGAACCAGAACAGGCGCCGCAGGTGAGGTCGTCACGGCCGGGGGTCGCGTACTCTGCGTCAGTGCTCGAGGAGCAGATCTTGACGACGCGCGTGACCTCGCCTACCAGGCAGTTGAGCTGATCTCCTTTGAGGGTGCACAGTTTCGCAGTGATATCGCGCAAGAGGCCGTGATTATGACGAAAAACAACAGATAAGGATCGCTTCATGATTCCCCGGTATTCATTCCCAGAGATGGCCCAGCTGTTCTCCGATGAGTCACGTTTTAGCAAGTGGCTTGAGATTGAGCTGCTCACGGTTGAGGCATGGGGCACCCTTGGCCTTATTCCCGTTGAGTATGGCGAAGCAGCACGGGCTCGTGCGCCGAAGATCGATGGTGCCTTTGTCGACGCGGTTGGCGAACGCGAACGGGTCACCGACCATGATGTCGCTGCCTTTGTCGACATCACCCAAGATGCGATAGGAGCGCCTGAGGGTTCGTACATTCACCACGGACTGACCTCAACTGATGTCGTTGATACCGCGCTGAGCGCAACGCTTGCTGAGGCAGCTGACCTACTCATCGCTGCCTCCGGTGAACTCGTATCTGCACTCAAGCGACGTGCAATCGAGCACGCGAAGACTCCCTCACTTGGTCGCACCCATGGGATGCATGCGGAGCCCACGACCTTCGGCGTCAAGCTTGCCCTGTACTGTCTGCAAGTCGATCGCGATCGAACCCGCCTCGAACGGGCACGAGCGGCCATAGCGGTCGGCAAACTCTCCGGTGCCGTCGGTACCTACTCCAACATCGATCCCGCCATTGAGGCCCATGTTTGTGAGGCGATGGGTCTCACCCCGGTACCAGCAACTCAGGTACTCAGCCGAGACCGGCACGCGGAGTACCTCTACGCCTGTGCCTCTGTCGGTGCAACGGTTGAGGCGCTCGCAACGGAGCTCCGACACCTCCAACGAAGCGAGGTTGCCGAGACCGAAGAGCCATTCGGAGCTGGGCAAAAGGGATCCTCTGCCATGCCCCACAAGCGCAATCCGATTACTGCGGAGCGACTTGTTGGGATGGCACGCGTGCTCCGTGGGTATCTTGTTGCTGGCTTAGAGGACGTCGCTCTTTGGCATGAACGGGATATCTCACATTCAAGCGTCGAACGGATCGTGCTCCCCGACGCCAGCCTGCTCGCCTACTACGTGATGCGACGGATGACCCGGCTGATCGATGGCCTCGTTGTTCGTGAGGATCGCATGCGCGAGAACCTGCTCGTTGGGTCCTATGGTCTTGTCTTCTCCCAGCCGGTTCTCCTCGCACTTGTTGCCTCGGGCTGCACCCGTGATGAGGCCTACCGGATCGTGCAGCGTGATGCGCGGCAAGCCTTCGAGACAAGAGGTGCGTTTCGATCGGTTCTCGAG
>CAIVND010000116.1 GCA_903907185.1 uncultured Acidimicrobiaceae bacterium | reverse complement strand
CCCGAGGCCCAGCTGGACCGTTTCATGCTGAGAATCTCGCTTGGCTATCCAGATCAAGACGAGGAACTCGCGATCCTCCAGCGATTCGAGCGCGACAACCCCCTACAGAACGCAGTTGCCGTCACTGATGCCAAAGAGATTCTCCGCCTGAGGACGATCCGATCGGAGATATCGGTTTCCGAGGTAGTGCGCTCCTATCTTGTCGATGTTGTACGTTCCACACGAAGTCACGAGCAGATTTCACTCGGCTCGAGTCCAAGGTCTGCGCTTGCCTTGCAGCGCGCGTCACAGGCTTGGGCTCTCATAAAGGGACGTTCATTTGTCACCCCCGATGATGTGAAGGCACTTGCAGTGCCAGTACTGGCGCATCGGATCATGCTCACCCCCGCAGCCCGGCTCCGCAACGTTACGCAGAATGAGGCAGTCGAGAACGTTCTCGCAGGTGTCCCCGTGCCGGTTGAAAGTGAGCTCAATCAGATGTCGGCGCCACAACTACCCTGATGAACGAGCTCGGCCGGCAAAGAGAGCAGGGTGAGATCGCCCTTGCACTCGCCTTCAGCGCGATGGCGGGCGCCGGAGCATGGCTCCATGCGCCGCTTCTTGCACTCTTTGGCGTACTCGGTGCACTCAGTTCTTCGATCCTCTATCTCTGGCAGCGATGCTGTCTCATGCGTCTTGACTGCCAGCGAACCGTAAGCGCCGAGAGGGTTGAGTTCGGCGAAACGATCACGGTCGAGATCACAATGACAAATGACAAAATCCTTCCCCTCCCCTGGGTTCGGGTGGTCGATCAGTTCCCAAGCGACCTGCTTCCGCTCGATCATCCGTCGAGGGCAAAGGCGCTACCGCTTGAATCCGATGAACCGCTTGCCAGCCATCTTGTCCGGTCCATTCACTCCTTCGCTCTACTACCGTTTTCGAAACTGACACGGAGTCTTGAACTCACCTGCGAACGTCGAGGTCGGCACCATTTCGGAACGACCCAAATCACCTCCGGCGATCCCCTCGGGATTCGGCCGAGGACGATGAAGATCGACCAACCCCATGAGCTCCTTGTCTACCCAAAGATCATGCGCTTTAGCTTGCCTGCGCTCTTTTCTCGAACACCGCTTGGTGATGATCGCGCACGTCGGCTCCTTCTAGGTGATCCAACTCGAGTTGCAGGAATGCGCCCCTACCGTGCTGGCGATCCGCTTCGACACATCGATTGGCGAGCAACCGCACGCCGCAACGATCTTCTCGTCCGCGACTTCGAACCGACAACGACGCTTGCTTTGGAAATTCTCATCGATTGCCAGATTCCCAACACCGGAGGAACACGGTCGGCCGCGACTCCTAGCGAGTTTGCAATCTCTATCGGTGCATCGATCGCTGCTTGGTCCACTGGGCTCTCGATACCCACTGGCGTCGCTATGCCCGGTCGCGCCGACCAGGTACCCATTGATACCCAACTCTTCGTTGGACCGAACGCGACCACGCTTGTGCTTGGAACACTGGCGATCTGTGTACCCGACGATTCCTCCACCTTCGAACAGTCGATCGAACAGGCCAGCCCTCGGCTGGGTCGCGGAACCAGCGCCGTCATTATCAGCCACCACTTCTCTTCCCAGGTACTTGGTGCAATGGTTGCCTGTCGGCGTCGAGCACCCATCATCGCAATCTATATCTCTGGTCTCGGCGGAGACCCTCCACCCCGACGACTCGTCGACGAGAGCTACGTCGCAAGTTATTCGCCGGACTGGCTAGATCAAGACCATGTCGTTTTCGCGTAGCCAACTCCGCCACCTTCTCCTCATCGCGAGTGAGGTCATGTGGATATCCTTTGTGCTCTCTGCAATGAGCAATACCTGGCCCAACTTTTCGATGTCAATCCCTTACTGGGCACTCCTGT
>CAIVND010000115.1 GCA_903907185.1 uncultured Acidimicrobiaceae bacterium | reverse complement strand
GGTGAAGTCACCACGGTAGAGCGCATCGATAAAACCGGCGTCGGTTACAAAGAACGGACGATTGTGGTTCTCGGTGGAGAGCAGTTGGATTGGTGAGGGTCGCTCGGAAAGCGCGCCGGCGGAGAAGGTTTGGAAGAGTTGATCAAGGTCTGTCATAGCAATCAACACGGTACGCACGCCCCTGTGACACCGGGCGCGGCGGCAGTCGAATCTCCTGATGGAAGTGGAGACTCCGTGGAACGCTCCGTGCGAAGTGAATAGAAGTCACACCCCACTGGTAAACAGAATGAGGAGGAATCGCGTGAGCAACATGAATAACTGGAACCAACCCTTCAACATTCCACCGATAGGCCAGTGGCCGACGCCTGCTCAGCCCCAATTCCCGTCGCCGTGGCAGTACAACGCGCCAACGTCCTACTACCAGCCGCCCCCGCGCGGTCACGGGACGAACTTTTTTCTCTTTTTCAGTTCGCTATGGCTCGCCGGCAAGGCACTAACGAATTACCAACGTGCCCTTGAGGCCGAACGACGATTGGAGCTTATGGAATCCAAGCCCGGCAATTCAGATCGCACGGTCCGAGCCGCCAGCGCGATCCCCGACTTCTACGAAATGCCGAGCCCTAGGACGACGGCCTCGCAAGATTCGCACACTATGGCAGCGTCGCCGGGGGCGAGCCCTTTGCCCCCGATGGTGAGCACCCGTGAAGTTCTTCGTGCGCGCATCATAGATGTAGTCTTCGGGGACGGGATGTTCCTGGTGGGTGTCGACATTGAACCTGGCACCTACCGCTGTGATGGAATGCCTGGCAAGAATACATTTTGGCGACGTTGCCGAAGCGCTTCGGGTGAGAGTAGCGACGTCATCGCCAGTCGTTATGACCGCGGTCAGTGCTACGTCACTGTCAAGAACGGCGAGTTTTTTTACAGCGAAAGTAGTGGGGGCTGGACACGAGCCTATATCGATGACCAGGTCATCGACAGAGACCTTGACGTACACCATTGAGATCGCGCCCCGTCAATCGGAGGCCGAACCCACTCATTGGTTGACTGTTAGCGATTGAGGAACTCCACAACGCAGGATGACGGAGAACCGCTATTTACGACGTGGCGAGGGAACCTCCACCTACCAGGGTTATTCGTCGCTCTCACTCGGCGACTGGTGAAGATGGTTGATCTCCTCGCTGGGAATGACTTGCACCAACCACGACGGAGATGGGCGGAACAGTCCAACTTCTGCGTCCTTTCAACTCGCGACATCTCACGGACCAAACACCTGTCGCAACACTCGATACGACCGTGAGGGAGCTTCTGCCCACCACTTCAATCGCTCACCCGGGCCGGGGCGCTCACGGAGCCACCACCGGAGGATGTCCGACATGAATTCCCAGGTGCGCCAGAGCGGATACTGCATCAAGATCGCCACGCTGACTTCGTTGGTCCACGAGTTGATAAGAATTAATCGGAAAGCGATGAGAACGCCGAACCAATAGACGGCCGCCATGATTAGCGCACGGCAGAGACTCTCGGCGACACGCAGAAACCAATTCGGTGCGCCGCACTGCGACGGCCACTTGAATATTCGCCGCGACAATTTCATGGCGATCAGCGCAAGACCCAAATACGCGGCAATGGTCATGAGGTAGACGACCAGCGCAGGTCCGTCAATGAGAATTCGCATGAGTAGTAACTGATGTTTCGTCACCATCAGGCTTAACGTCTCTAATCGCCACCAGGAGGCCAACGAGTAGGCCGACAGAGTGATGAGAGCAAATGGTAGACGCCGTATCAAGAGTGACCACGGCCACCCTTCACCACTACTCACCGTCACCGTGAACATCCTGGAGAAACCACTCTATGGACGACAAATCTCGGGTGCAGGCGATGATTGCCGAATTGACGTCGTTCTGCGAAGTAGCGGCAATGATCAACTCCCCACACCCCTGTTCGCTCCCACTACGGGACTCACACTCACGCAACAAGATCAGGGTTTGAGAAGTTTCGTGAAAAAAAAGACTCGTGACGCCGTTGTCGAGATCAACCGAGCGTTGAAGCAAGGAGACTTCTCGATTCCCTTCAAGGTGAAATCTCAGTGCGACGGAGCCAAGACCGACCTGCGAAAATGTGAAATCACCATGATTGTTAACGAGTTCGTACATCTGCTCAATCGCGTAGAGCACGGGATTTCGTGATGACTTACTCATCGTCCGCCTCAAAGAGCATCGCGGTATCAAGGACCTGAGCTTGCGTCTCATTGAGCATGGAAGTGGCGTGGGACAGATCGGCAGAGCTAGCTGCAGCCACCGAAATGATTGTGTCGAGTTCGTCGCCATTGAGGAACCGGTCGAACATGACGAGGGCTCCTCGCCGTTCGTACAGGGCTATCAAGTTTTGACCTTCTTGGTGCCAACCTTGAAGCGTGGTGTCCCCATCTATGGCGAAATTGAGGCGAGCCATCTCGGGGTCAGCCAACCGAGTAAAGACGGTGTGACGGACGTGGCGGAGGCCACCCGGGGATCGATTGAACTTCTCGATAATCCGCTCACGGGCAATGCGGCGGGGATTCTTGCGCAGTTTCGACTTCTTCATCACTACTCCTTAGTTGCCTCATGTGAATACTGGATAGTTAATCCTGTTCCTTGCCTGTGACACCCTCGCAACTGTTCGCGCTCTATACCGCTGCACGGAGCGGAGCGACGGACCGGCCGCACCCCGGCTCTGCGCCTGCGGCGGTGACCTGCTGGTTGACGTTGATCTCCGGCACCTCGGAGTCGACAGTCGGCCGCTTCGAGTCCAGTCGACGTCACTACTTGATGCCTCGTCACCGACACCGCGGGCGTCACTCCGTCTGTTGCACCTCGTCGCTCACTGCCCGCTCTTAGCGCGGACCTGCGCCAGTAACTGCCGCGCGGCGCACCACTCGCCAGTCCCTCGCCTGACCTACATCCCTCCTAGCTCCTCACCGTGCGACAAGGCGTCAACATATAAATCAATCTCGTGCTTTGAGACACCCAAAGCGTAAGGTTCTTGAGACAGGCACTAAGTCGGCGACGAAACTTGCCGACAGGAGACATAGGTTCCAATGGACACGCAGGTTCGAACCCCGCAACTGGTATTCATGCAGCCCCAACGACTCGTCGTACCGCTGTTTCAGCGTCCTTACGTTTGGAACGAAGAGAATCAGTGGGACCCGCTCTGGCGCGATGTACTTCGAGTCGCCGAACGCCTACTCGCAGACCCGAGCGTCAAACCTCAGCCCCACTTTCTCGGGGCTGTCGTACTCCAGCAGATGCCAAATTTAGTTGGAAGCCTTCAGATCCGTACAGTGATTGACGGCCAGCAACGACTCACCACCCTGCAACTTCTGCTCGACGCACTTCACGCAGAGCTTCTCGCAGTCGGTGCCAAGCAATCCGCGATGCGTTTAGAAGCATTAGTTGTCAATCCGCCTGCCTTCTGTGAGCTCGAGGAGGACCAGTTCAAGGTTTGGCCGACCAACCGAGATCGACAAGCTTTCAATGACGTTATGGCCGCTGAACTGCCGGTCAACTATGGAGCCCTAAAGCACCAGGACGCGCGACTCGTCAAGGCTCATCGATTCTTTGCGGAGCAATCAAGACTGTGGCTACAACTTAACGGCCCCGAAGAGGTGTCGATTCGAGCGGAGAAACTCGAGCACGCCGTACGGGAACTCTTGCAACTCGTCGTAATCGATCTCAACGTGGAGGAGAACGCTCAGGAAATCTTTGAGACCCTCAACGCTCGAGGCGCCCAACTCACTGCAGCTGACCTCATCAAGAACTTCATCTTCCAACGGCTCATGGAGGAAGGCGTCGACGTTGAGGCAGCGTACGAGAAGTATTGGAAGCAATTTGAGACCGGTTTCTGGGAAACCGAAGTGAGTTACGGACGTCTCAGGTACTCGCGTTCATCAATCTTCTTGAACCACCTGTTAATTGCTCGAACCGGTGAAGAAATTGTGGCGCGCGAGGTTTTCGCAAGGTTCAAGTCATACGCGGACTTCGAGGCAGACGTTCCGATGGCCGCACTTCTTCAACAACTTGCACGGGCT
>CAIVND010000114.1 GCA_903907185.1 uncultured Acidimicrobiaceae bacterium | reverse complement strand
GGTGATGCGTCGTGCCCATAAAGGGCGAAGACAACCAACATCACGGCCATAAGGCCAAGACCGAACGAGATCGTCTTACGAGGACCCAAGATGCGGTACGTCTTTCGGACCAACTGCGCCGAACACATCACTCCAATCGGAAGCGGGAAAGTTGTAAGACCAGCCTCCAACCCGGTGTAACCCTTAAACTCCTGTAAAAAGAGCGGAGCGAGCAGCAAGATCCCCTGAAACGATCCTCCGGAGAACGTCGCGATCACTGAAGAGATGCGGAAGGCCTTATCTCCAAAAAGTCGAAGGCGGAGCATCGGATGATCAGATCGAAGCTCAGTTCGGACAAAGAATGCGAGCAAGCCGATGCCGACAGCTCCAGAGAGCAGCACTGCCGGAGCTCCCCAGCCACGTGTTGGTCCCTGATTTAGCGCAAAGATAAAGAGTGCAAGTCCTGCTCCGGCAGAGATAAAGCCAGCGATGTCGAATCGCTCATCTGGACTCTCTCGATGCTCGGTAAGAAATAGAACTCCGAAGATGAGAGAGATCAATCCGATTGGAATATTGACAAGAAATATCCAGTGCCAGTTGAGCCGAGTGACAAAGAAACCTCCGATGATCGGTGCCGTCGTTGGTCCGATAATTGTGGCAAGCCCCAGCGTCGGTTGGATACTCGCCCGTCTCTCCGGTGGATAAGCGCGATACAGCATCGATGCACCGACAGGCGTTAGAAGTCCCCCGCCGATACCTTGGAGAACCCGGAAAACTATGAGTTCCGTGATGCTCGTTGAAATCGAGCACAGTATCGATGCAAAAGTGAAGATGAAAATAGCCGAGAGAAGTACTCGCTTCGTTCCAAAACGATCACCAAACCAACCAGACGCGGGAATGAACGCCGCAAGGCTGAGAAGGTAGCCAGTAACGACCCATTGGACAGTTGAGGTAGGGACGTGAAACTGGACGGCCAAAGTGGCAAGGGCAACGTTGACGATCTGCCCATCCATTGAGGCCATGAAAAACGAAACAACATAGACGACGGCGACCGCGTGTTGCTCTTTAATCTTTGAGTGCAGATCGACCATTCGATTGAAACCGACTTTCGAGGGATACCCGGCGGCTATGTCCTCCCATCCTCTCATGAGCACACCGTTCACCGCACTTACGATGCCCATTGAAAACTTCATTGAGCGCAGCCACTAGGCGCCATAGAGTGGCCACATGGACTACGTCACCTTTGGTCGCACCGGTATGCAGGTCAGCGCAGTTGGACTGGGCACGGGAGGTGCAAGCAGAATCGGCATGGGTACTGGGGCAGATGAGCAACAGGCCATCAATGTCATCCATCGCGCGATCGAGATTGGTATCACCTACTTTGATACCGCAAAAGGCTACGGCACCGAAGGAATCGTGGGTGAGGGACTCAAGGGTCACCGAGATGAGATTGTGCTGTCTTCAAAGGCCACGATCTCAGATGAAAGTGGAAAGCTTCTCTCCGGTGCACAGATGCGCGATGAGATTGAGGATTCGCTCCGTCAACTGCAGACGGAGAACATCGATGTTTACCACATTCATCGTCTTGCGCTCAAAGAGTATGACTATGCGATGGAGGAGATCTATCCAGTCCTTACAGCTCTTCGAGATGAAGGAAAGATTGGCTACATCGGAGTCTCGGAATCGACCAGTCTTGATGGCGAGCATCAGATGCTTGCGAGGGCGGCGAAGGACGATCAGTTCGATGTCGTGATGACTGGATTCAACTTTTTCAATCAGTCATCTCGCGACAATCTCTTTCCTCTCACAATCAAGAACGACATTGCAGTAGAGATCATGGGCTCCGCACGCGGGCCGTACTCAAATCCCGAGCTACTAAAGACTGAGGTCGCCAAGCTTTTCGAAAGTGGCGATCTTTCAGCAGATGAGGTTGATGCGACCAACCCCCTCGGATTTCTCATTGGTGAAGGACACGCCGCGAGCCTTGCAGAGGCCTCCTATCGAATGACCCGTTACGAGCCCGGTGTACACG
>CAIVND010000113.1 GCA_903907185.1 uncultured Acidimicrobiaceae bacterium | reverse complement strand
TTTGGCGACGACGACGAGCGAGGCGAACGCCTGGTGGTCACGGACCGCGAGGTCAGCAAGCATCTTGCGATCGATCGCTACATCAGCGGCGTGAAGTCCAGCGATAAAGCGCGAGTAGCTCATGTCTTCGATACGGGCCGCTGCATTGATCCGCTGAATCCAAAGACGTCGAAAGTCGCCCTTACGCGCCCGACGGTCACGATAGGCATACTGCAGTGAGTGCATGACCTGCTCATTGGCTGAGCGGAACGAACGCGACTTGTTTCCGTAGTATCCCTGTGCTCGCTCGAGTACTACCCGACGATGCTTCTTACTTGCTACTGAGCGTTTTACCCTCGCCATGGGGTGCTCCCTTCCAGAAAAACGATGTAAGTGTACGACGCGGTGCCAAGACCCCAGTGGCCTTGGGAGTGGACTGAACTACAGGCCGAGAAGTCGGCGGATACGGGGCAGGTCAGGAGCTGCGACATCGACGTCGCGTCCAAGGCGCCGGGTACGTACCGAATTCTTGTGCTCCATCAGGTGCCCACGGTTTTGCTGACGACGACGGATCTTCCCACTACCAGTGACCTTGAAACGCGCGGCGGCGCCGCGGTGGGTCTTCATCTTTGGCATTTCAGTCCTTCCCTACCTCAGTGACAATCACTGGGGTGCCTTCTTGTTCTACGAGCGCCACAGCTGGCGCAACTTCGGTTGTAACTGCACTTTGCGCCTCTGTCGCTGCGGCGGCTGGTGCGGTTGATGCGTTCTTCGTGTTTGTCGCCTTTGGAGCGGCACTCTTTGTGCTTCGGCGATCCGGCGCGAGCACCATCACCATGTTGCGTCCATCAAGGCGTGCCTCAGATTCGATCTTCGCGTTCCCCTCCATCTGCTCAGCTATCCGGTCGAGGATCTTGCGTCCAAGGTCGGGGTGATACAGCTCACGACCTCGAAACATGATGGTGATCTTGACCTTGTGACCAGACTGAAGAAACTTTCCGACCTGCCGGGTCTTGGTATTGAAATCACCATCACCGATCTTTGGCCGATACTTCATCTCTTTGATGCCACCACTTGCTCCCTTGCGCCGAGACTCTCGCATCCGCTGTGCCTCATCGAACTTGAACTTTCCATAATCCATGATTCGACAGACCGGCGGATTGGCAAGAGGTGCAACTTCAACGAGATCGAGGTCCAGATCCTGGGCTATCGATAACGCATCTGTGAGAAGTTTGATACCGAGCTGATTGCCCTCAGGGTCGACAAGTCGGACCTCACGGGCTCGGATTCGATCATTCAACCGAGGCTCGGTTGCGCTTGGGCTAGTGGTGATCTGGCATCACTCCTCTCGTCTTGGCCACACCCCAGCAGGGATGTAGGCACGCAAAGGAACGCGACGCCACCTGGTAAACCGGCTACCCAATGCACTCGTCGAGACGGTGATTGGGTGGGACCTGCACTTACCGCGCAGCTCCGCTTTCCTCTAAATTGTTCACCTAGGCTATCAGGCATGAGCAGCCTTTGGACACCCGACGGGGAGCGCCGCGTCGCTGAGAGCACGGCATCTTCCCCAGCACCAGCACCTACGAACCCACCGGTCGAACCACAAGACGATGGCTTCGATCCCGCACTTGAGGCCGAATATCGAGAGGAGATGGAGCGGCTCGAGGCCGAACTGCTCTCCGCGCCGGTCGCCGACGTCATTGCGAACCACTGTTATGGGCTATTCCAACTCGCTGCGATGCACCTTGGCCAGCAGCCTCCACGGGTCGATGACGCGAAGCTTGCCATCGATGCTCTCGGCGCAGTAGTTGAGGCACTTGGATCACGCCTTGGTGGTGCGGCCCCGACCCTGAACGAGGGACTTGCACAGATCCGTCTCGCCTACGTTCAGATCGCCGCTGCCCATGACACTCCCGAGGATGAGCCCTCCTAAGTCTCTGGTGTCAACGATGTCGAACAGACGTTGATGTTGGCCGCCTCGAAAACTCCAAGGTTGACAGATGCAAGCGCACAGGTGACCTGAGTTCCTGTCGCAATTGTGCGCGAGCCATCCGCGATCTGGGTGCAGTGGAATCCGAGCTCGGTCGCATCTTCAAGCCTCACCGTACCGATGCCTGCGGCGTCATCAAAATCTGCCACCGTGCCACAGTAGGTACGATCGGCCAACAGATGTACCGGCAGCCTTTTTCGATCCAATGTTAAGGAACGATCTTCGAGAGTGGCAGCTCGAGGATGTCACTCGCTCCGCGATCTTTGAGTTCAGGGATCAAGACGTTGATCGCGGACTTCTCAACGACTGCCTCAAGTGCGTAGCCGCCATCCCCAAAGAGTTTGGAGACAGTCGGTGACTTCAAAGCGGGAAGAACAGCAATCACCCGCTCAAGGTCAGCCTCTCCAACATTGAGCTTCACAAGTACGCGCGTACGCGCCTCCAGTGATCCATGGAGCAATGTCAAGATCTGCTCCATCGCGTGGGCCTTGTCAGGATCGGAATAGGCAACTGGGTTGGCAATCAGTTCTGTGTAGGACTCAAGGATCGTGGAGACGATGCGAAGACCAGCAGCG
>CAIVND010000112.1 GCA_903907185.1 uncultured Acidimicrobiaceae bacterium | reverse complement strand
CCGCTCGGGAAACCCGGGCGGAGCGCACGTGCCGTTTGCCAAGTGGTCCCCCAGACTCTGGGGCACGCTCGGACGTCGTGCTGTCATGTTCCTGCCCGAAGGGCAGGGGTAAAACTGTAGCACGATCGACTACCCCACATTGGGGGGCCGATCGAGCCAAAGGCTATGCCGTTTGTATCTTGATCTCGATGTCTACACCGGCAGGAAGATCGATCCGCTGAAGCGCATCAACCGTCTTTGGGGTGTGGTCAACGATGTCAATGAGACGCTTGTGGATCCGCATCTCAAAGTGCTCACGTGAGTCCTTGTGCTTATGGGGCGAGCGGATCACGGTGTAACGGTGCTTGTCCGTAGGAAGCGGAATCGGTCCACGGACCGTCGCCTGCGTACGAAGTACCGTCTCAACGATCTTCTTCGTCGACTGATCTACGATCTCGTGATCGTAGGCCTTGAGGCGTATGCGGATCCGCTGACCTGCCATCTTCGCTACCTACTTCAAAATCTTTGTGACTCGACCGGCACCAACGGTGCGGCCACCCTCACGGATCGCGAAGCGAAGGCCCTCGACCATAGCGATTGGCTTGCCCAGTTCGACCGTCATGGTGGTGTTGTCACCAGGCATGACCATTTCCGTGCCAGCTGCGAGTTCAATCGTTCCGGTGACATCAGTCGTACGGAAGTAGAACTGCGGACGGTAGTTCGAGAAGAATGGCTTGTGACGGCCACCCTCTTCCTTGGTCAAGACGTACACGTTGGCCTCAAAGTTGGTGTGTGGAGTGATCGAGCCAGGCTTGCAAAGTACCTGTCCACGCTCAACATCTTCCTTCTTCGTTCCACGCAGGAGAACACCGACGTTGTCTCCAGCTCGACCAGAGTCGAGCAACTTCCGGAACATCTCGATGCCGGTGACGACCGTCTTCTGCGTGTCACGGAGTCCAACGACCTCAACTTCATCGCTGACGTTGACAATTCCCTGCTCAATACGGCCTGTCACCACGGTTCCACGACCGGTAATGGTCATGACGTCCTCAATGGACATCAGGAATGGAAGGTCGATCTCACGCTTGGGCTCGGGGATGAACTCATCGACTGCTGCCATGAGCTCAAGGATTGCCTCGCCAGCGGCGGCGTCGCCCTCAAGTGCCTTCAACGCGGAAACCCGGATGATAGGCGTGTCATCGCCAGGGAACTCATACTCACTGAGTAGCTCACGGATCTCGAGCTCTACAAGGTCAAGCAGCTCTTCATCGTCGACCACATCAGACTTGTTGAGCGCCACGACGATCGAGGGAACTCCGACCTGACGGGCAAGGAGCACGTGCTCACGTGTCTGTGGCATTGGACCATCAGCGGCAGAGACCACGAGGATGGCGCCATCAACCTGCGCAGCACCGGTGATCATGTTCTTGATGTAGTCAGCGTGACCGGGCATGTCGACGTGGGCATAGTGGCGGTTGTCCGTCTCGTACTCCACATGGGAGATGGAGATGGTTATACCACGCGCCTTCTCCTCAGGGGCCTTGTCGATCTGATCGAACGCTGTAAAGGCAGTGCTCGGGTTGTGGTCATGCAGGACCTTGGTGATCGCTGCCGTCAGGGTTGTCTTACCGTGGTCGATGTGGCCCATGGTTCCAACGTTGACGTGGGGTTTCGTCCGCTCAAACTTCTGCTTTGCCATTGGCGCCGCTTGCTCCGTCTTTTAGGGCAGAACCTCAATGACTCTGCCGTGCCCGAATTGGATTGTTAATGGTACTTCTTTTCCTAGCGCTTTCGCGCCAGGCAGCATCGACTACGAGGACTCAACCGATCCCCCGCACCGAGGCCAACTCCTTACCGATTAGCCTCACTCCCCACTAACTCGGGCAATAATCTCCCGCGCTATTGAGTCTGGGACCTCCTGATAGGAGTTGAACTGCATCGTGTAGGTCGCACGACCTTGAGTCCGCGACCTGAGATCCGTAGCGTAGCCGAACATATCCGACAGTGGAACTTGGGCGCGAATGACCTGACTAGAGCCCCGCTGTTCCATGCCCTCGACCCGACCACGTCGGGCAGATAGGTCACCGATGACATCGCCCATGTAGTCCTCGGGAGTTACCACTTCAACACCCATGATGGGTTCCAACAGCGTTGGACGGGCCATCCGGGCTGCCTTCTTGAAGGCCATCGAACCGGCAATCTTAAAGGCCATCTCCGAGGAGTCAACATCGTGGTAGGAGCCATAGGTCAGCGTGACCCGAACGTCGACAACTCCATATCCAGCAAGAACGCCGGACTCCAACGCCTCAGTGATTCCGGCGTTTACCGCAGGAATGTACTCACGGGGAATGACACCACCACTGATCTTGTCGACGAATTCATAGCCACCACCAGGACCAGTTGGCTCGAGCGTGATCACGACGTGACCGTACTGGCCGTGGCCACCGGTCTGACGGACGAACTTCTCCTCGACCTTTTCAACCTTGTCTCGAATGGTCTCACGGTAGGCAACCTGTGGCTTACCGACGTGGGCATCGACCTTGAACTCTCTCAGCATTCGATCGACAAGAACCTCGAGGTGCAGTTCGCCCATACCGGAGATCACGGTTTGGCCGGTTTCGTCATCGGTTCGTACCCGGAATGTCGGATCTTCTTCGGAGAGTGAGAAGAGGGCCTTTCCAAGTTTGTCCTGGTCAGCCTTCGTCTTTGGCTCAACAGCGACATGGATAACTGGCTCAGGGAAGACCAATGTCTCAAGGACAATCGGTTTCGCGGGATCGCACAAGGTATCGCCGGTCGTGGTGTTCTTGAGACCAATGACAGCGATGATGTCGCCGGCATAGGCAACTTCCTTGTCCTCTTGTTTTGAGGCATGCATCTGGAGGATCCGACCGATCCGCTCGCGCTTGTCTTTCGTCGAGTTCAAAAGAGCCGCACCCTTTTCAAGGGTGCCGGAGTACACGCGAAGGTAGGTGAGCTTTCCAACAAAGGGGTCGGACATGATCTTGAATGCCAGGGCAGAAAATGGCTCGGAATCGAGCGGCTCGCGGATAACTTCGCCCTCGCCTCTGACCGGCGTACCGACGGTTGCCTTGATGTCCGCGGGGCTTGGAAGAAGGTCAACAACTGCATCCAACATGGGCTGCACACCCTTGTTCTTAAAGGCCGAGCCGCAGAGTACCGCTACTGCATGCCCAGCGATCGTGATACGTCGCAACGACGCCCGAAGCTCCTCTGGCGTAATGACCTCATCGCCGAGCGCCTTTTCCAATAGGTCGTCATCGAAGGTTGTAAGGACATCGACCATCGCGGAGTGTGCTTCATCAGCGGCTGCCTGAAGGTTTGCCGGGATCTCCTCTTCGGAGAAGGTGTCACCCATGCCATCACCCTCGGGCCAGACGATCGCCTTCATCTTTACAAGGTCGACAATGCCGATGAAATCACCCTCAGCTCCGATAGGGAGCTGGATAACGACCGGGATGGCATCGAGGCGATCTTGAATCATCTCAACGGTGCGCTCAAAGTTGGCGCCGGTACGGTCCATCTTGTTAACAAAACAGAACCGAGGAACGTTGTACTTGTTCGCCTGGCGCCACACCGTCTCGGTCTGTGGCTCGACACCCGCAACAGCATCAAAGACTGCGACAGCGCCGTCGAGAACGCGAAGTGAGCGCTCGACCTCAACCGTAAAGTCAACGTGTCCGGGAGTATCGATGATGTTGATGACACAGTCGCGCCACTGGCAGGTGGTTGCAGCAGAGGTAATCGTGATTCCACGCTCTTGCTCTTG
>CAIVND010000111.1 GCA_903907185.1 uncultured Acidimicrobiaceae bacterium | reverse complement strand
TCAGACGTGTGCTCTTCGATCTGCCTGTTGAGGTCATAGATTTGACGAATACTGAGGATTTGGGTGAGAACTTGACGGTTGGTCGGATCCTTGGACTCGATCTCGGAAGTGTTCGCATCGGGGTTGCGCTCAGCGACTCGCGGCAGATTCTCGCGAGTCCGCAGGGGATCATCCGACGTACCGAGAGCCACGCCCAAGACCATGAGCGAGTACGACAGATTGTCGAGGAGTTCTCGGTGGCTAAGGTCATCGTTGGTCTTCCTCTCTCGCTTTCGGGTCGTGATTCTCACTCCAGCCGTGCGACCAAGATTGAGGTCGGCGAACTCCGTGATCTGTTGGAGATTCCGGTCGAAATGGTCGATGAGCGACTTACCTCGGTTGAGGTTTCAGCCCGTCGTGAGGAACTTCGACAGTTGAGCAACTCGGTGCGGCGTGGTGGGCGCGGTGGTACGGCTCGAACATACGGCAAACGAGGTACGCCGAAGGGGCCAGCAGTGATCGATGATCTCGCCGCAGCGGTGATCTTGCAGTCGTTTTTGGACCGATCGATGCAGCATCGAGGTGGCAGTTAGCGATGGTGGACGCCGTAGTCGATGGGATCGGAGGCTCGACCGAATTTGTCGGTGTTATCGGCGACCCAGTTCGGCATTCATTATCTCCCCGGCTCCACAACAGTGCCTATCGTGAGATGGGACTCGACCTTCGCTATGGAGCCTTCCGTGTCCCTGTTGGTGAGGCGCACGGGGCAATTAACGGCGCGCGCTCGCTTGGATTTCGCGGCCTGTCCATCACCACACCACACAAAACTGAGGCAGCCCGATACGCCGATCAGCGATCCAACGATGTTGCGCTCCTTGGTGCTGCAAATACGATCGTCTTTCTTGCAAGCGTCGCGGTGGCAGAGAGTACTGACGGTGACGGGCTGCTTGACGACCTAGCAACAAATGAGAATTTTTCTCCAACTGGGAAGCGCTGTGTGATCCTCGGTGCGGGCGGCGCTGCTCGATCGATCATCCTTGCTCTTGGAAGGGCAGGAGCTGGTGAGATCGTTGTTATTAATCGAAGTGAGCAACATGCGACTGAGGCAGTCGCACTTGCTCCCAAGATTGCCCGCGTTGGTAAGGCCGAGGACATCGATGGGGCACCATTGGTGATCAATGCGACCTCGATGGGGCTAACACAGTCAACACCAGATGGTCATGACGGTGGTTTGAGTTTCGGTAGGCGTGTTGGGCCCGGACAGTTAGCAGTCGAGTTGTCCTATCTCTCTCGCACGCCATTTCTTACCGCGGCGGTTGAGAATGGCGCAACCGCGCGAAATGGACTGGGGATGTTGGTGCACCAAGCAGCGAGACAGGTTCGGCTTTTTACCGGCCAAGAGGCACCCCTTTCAGTGATGTGGGAGTCCGTTCGACAGTTCATCTCTGACTGATCGGAAGATCAGTTTGGAAGGATCCGATCGCCGCCGCTGCCCGCATGGCCGAGGAACCCCTGTCTAGTCTTGAACAATGGCGGTTCGTAGATCTCCTCGAATGAAGCGAACAACAGCAGCTGGCGAGGCGATAGCTGGACTCGGGCTGCTCGGCTGTGCGACCTATGTTGGTCTCGTTTTTGTCCATCGGCCCGCACTTAATGGTCTTGATCGCTTTGCCTTTAGACAGCTGCCTTCTTCGGGTGTTCATCATCCACTGCTGCTGCGCATGCTCCTTTTAACGGGATCCCCTGCGGTGGTGGTTATTGCCGTTGGATGCGCATTCGCAATAGGTTGCCTGTCTGACCTACGAAGGGCAATCGCCTGTGTAATGGGATCGGGACTCGCAATCGTCATCACGCAGAACATCGGAAAGCCACTCGTCGCAGCCAATGTCGCCGGATTCGGTGGACACTCCTATCCGTCGGGATCGGTAACAGCGGTGGCGGCCTACGTAGCCGCGTTGATCTTGGTGGCACCGAGGAGTTTTCGACCCACAATGATTAGTGGGGGAGTAGCCATCGTCTCCGCTGTCTCCGGAGCGGTCATCGCCGCAAGATGGCACTTTGCGACTGACGCGCTCGGTGGAGCACTTGTCGGTGTGGGAACTCTCTTATTCTTCGATGGACTGCTCCATCTTCTTAAGATCAGGCACCTTGCAATGATCCGTACTCCAAGTGAATCCGAACCGGAGATCGCTGGCTAATCCGGAATTTTTCCGTCAGTCAGTTTGTTCTTGTTGATTGAGCTCTTGTGGTTGGTAGCCCGTCGGCTGACCTAATTCGATGGCACTCTTCGCCTCATGAAGGCTCATCGCAAGACCCTGCTCAAGGATGCGTAGCGTCAACGGGGCAAGAAAGCGAGCGAAGATCCCGATCTCACTGTCGATTACCACGTGAATTCGAGACCCTCCCCCTCGTAGCGGATGACAGGAAATGCGACGAGTCTCCCGGTGCTTTGGGTACCGATTCTCCACCGTGATTGAGAGACCAGGCTGGCTTTCTACGATGGTCGACTCACCGATTTCGATTGCTTTCCCAGCGGCTCGCTCGATGGTGGCTCGGGATCCCAGCTGACTGGTCCCTCCGAACTGCGGTTCCATCTTGATGATTGCGGGATCCCATAGCGGTTGATAGGTGAAATATTCACTACAAACTCGATCAAAGACGGTGGTGGCTGGAAGTTCAATGAACTGATCTGCCTCAAGGCGCATGATCGCCATCAGCTGATCGCTTTCGCGACGCGTTCGAAGAGCTCCCCCGTGCTGAGCAGCAGCTCTTCACTGCCTCGTGGACCAAGAAGTTGGAGGCTTGCGGGGAGGGGTCCGGTGCTTGGGATAGGTAGCGAGAGTGCAGGGTATCCAGAGAGATTGAACGGCATCGTGAGGTGAGTGTAGGTGTGATCAAAGGCTTCGCTGAGCGGTGGGGGAAAGAAGCCGACGCTTGGCAGCGCGAGGAGCTGCACGCGCGAAAAGATGATGTCTAGCTCTTCCTGCCACCGAGCTCGCCAGGCGAGTGCGTGTTCGTACCGATCGGCGGTGACTTTGGTTCCGATAATGAGCCGGTCCTGAACTGCCGTGCTCAACTGTGTAAATAGTGCTGCGTCATCGATGAGGTATCGGTTCGATGCAACCGCCTCGGCGTGCAAGATGGTTGAACCCATCTCGAAAGCCTCCTCCCACTTCGGCAGATCGATCTCACTGAGAGCACACTCTGAGCTTTGGCAGACGAGTTCGACCGCCTGGGCGATTCGAGGATCGATCGCAACTCCCGTCTTTCGGACCATGCCGATTGACCATGCTGGTTGGCTGGCGCTGAACCCTGGTTCGAGAAGCTGCATGCCAAGAAGTAGGCCCTCTATGTCAGACGCCATCGGTCCAACCGTGTCAAGTGTTGGGGAGAGTGGATAGACGCCGACAAGCGGGATGCGGCCGTGAGTGGTCTTTAACCCGGTAATTCCGCAGAATGCCGCTGGAACTCGAATGGAGCCACCGGTATCAGATCCGTAGGCAACGGTTGCTAGTCCGGTTGCAACGGCGACGGCTGATCCGCTTGACGAACCTCCGGGAATGAGTGCGCGATCGAGTGGATTCGTCGGCGTCCCGAAGTGCAGGTTCACTCCAGAGGCCCCAAATGCGAGCTCATAGAGGTTTGCTTTGCCGATGATGCGGGCATCAGCTGTTCGTGCTCCATGAAGAAGAGGCGCATCCTCAAGAGCAGCGACTGCCATTGACTGAACGACCTTCGAGCCTGCGGTCGTCGGAACACCTTCTACATCGATCAGGTCCTTGACCGCCAGGGTCGGACCAGATCCGGTTGATGCCATCGGCGTGATTAGGGTGCTCACGTTGCCAGGCTAGTGGTTGTCATCTGATGTCTCTGTAGCTCAATATGCAGGTGCACAGTAGGGCGATCCCGGTGGAGTTCTGATCGGCGCATGGTTGCCAGCTGCTGTTGCCGATGACCTGCCAACCTGATTGCCGACCTGAAGGATTGGTGATGCATTGAACTTGTTTGGTGCAAGAACATGCGCGAAGAACGCCAGGGTCGTCGTCTGAACGATCGCTTTGGCAGCGGGGTTTGTGTTGTTAAATGGCCCAAGGTGGGTTGAACCCAACAGTTCGAGGAAGTACTTTTCGCCGCTAAGGCTGTTGTAGAAATCGACAGACAGCTCCGGACGATTTCAGGTATCTCCGCTGCTTTGCGCCACGAATGCCGGAACGGCCCGGGCTGGGGGCTCTCCGTAAGGGTCTGGTGAGAGCTCATTGCCGGCAAAGATGGCAACGCCTCGGATCGATGCCAGGTTTGAGGCCACATCGCGGTCAAAGACGTAGGCGCCCACCACACTGGCACCATCAGAGTGACCTACGAGGAGAACTCTTTTGGGGTCAACGAGACCAAAGAGAAAACTCGAGGGTATTGCCGAATACCTTGTGACTGTACTGATTACGAAGGAGAGATCGGCCGGTTCATTGACGATGTCATTTTCAGGAGAGCCATGGGGATCTCCTGCGTTCATCACCGCTTGACTGGTTGGATAGGTCGTGTCGGGAAACTCCGGAGCGACGACAACGTAGCCAGCACGTACCCAACCATTGAGAAGCGAACGGTAGAGATCTGGCTTGGTGTTATACCCCTGGGCAAAGACAATCATTGGATAGGGCGCAGCACCGATAAGTGGAGGAGCATCTTGGGTCTCGCCTGTCCGATTGAGCGAAGTTGGATAGCGGATCTCGGTAAGTATCCGTCGTCCCAGTGTCGAGTGTCCGGTGAGATAGTCAAGTTCATTGCGTGAGCGATCAAGGTAGAGAGCAACACGGAGACCAACTCCCGCGGCCCGGTTCATTGCCATTGTCTGTTGGGGTGTCGTCGATGCCCTAACTGCTGTTGGCATTACGAAGAGGGTGAACATCATCACCAAAACCACCAGGTAGTGCGAGCAGATATCGATCAATCGATGCCAGAAACTTCGAGTGTCGGTTCCGTTAACCTTTCGTGCCACTTTGCTCACCGGTTCGGTCCAAGCAAGGTGGCTAACAAGGGCGCGGGGGCAACATGTCGTGAGTTCGTAATGCTTCAATCACCATTTCACGGAGAACTCGTTCCACCTCAGCCTCGACAAGTGGCTGCGTGCGAATCTCAATATCGATGGTGATCGCATCGGAAGTTACGGCCGAGACACCCAGGACCATCGGTTCGGCGATCAATTTCCCCTGAATCTCAGGAATTGATATTGCCCGATGCATGGTCTCCCGAAGTACTTGCGTTGCCGTTTTTATCTCACAGGCCGAGTTGACCTCGGTGTTGAGAACAGTACGGGACCAGTGACGCGCTCGGTTACCCACCTTAAGAATTTGACCATTTGGTATGTACCACTCTGTACCATCGGCATCGCGGAGGCGGGTGACACGAAGTGACAGCTCATCGACCGTGCCACGAATCTCGTTGATGACGACGAGATCGCCGATTCGATACTGATCTTCGAGAAGCATAAGCAGTCCCGATAGGAAGTCTCGCACGAGCGACTGCGCGCCAAAGCCGATGGTTGCTCCGATCACCGTCGCACCGGCAACAAATGGCGTCAAGTTGAGCCCAATAACCGAGAGCACGACAACGATTCCGACGACATCGACGATGACTCGCCAGAGATTGGTCGCAATTCTTGAGACGGTCTCGATGCGACTTGCTCGTCCCTCATCATGAAGTGCAACTCGGTCATGCATCTTGCCAAGGGCTCGCCGAATGATTCTTCCGCCGACGCGGGAGAGGATCACCGTCGCGATGATGAGTAGCACGATGGCAAGCGGTTTTGTAAGGAGAGATTCCAGATGCGCTGATGAATCGTCGGAGAGCCCTAGCGCATGGAAAAGGTTATAGATGTAGCCCCCATTGGCGCTCAGTGCTGCGGTGCTCATACCGGTATTCTTGCCGATTGTGAGTATCAAGCTGTTTGAGCGGGTAAAGCCCCAGCACCAGGCTCACTATCGCCCACCGGGAAGTCCCAAGGATTTCTTCTTGGGCTCCGTTGAATTTCTCCGGAATCTTGACCTCTATCTTGTCTTTTCCACAGCGATCCTCACCGCGATCGGACTCGTCATGGTCTACTCTGCGACACGGAATCTCATTCCCAGCGAGCCCTCCTATTACATAAAACGACAGATTATCTACGGCGTCGTCGGAGTGCTTGCTATGTGTTTTTTCATCATTGTTGACTATCGGTTGCTACAACGATGGGCGAATTTGATCTACGGCCTCGTGCTTCTTTCTCTTGTTGCGGTACGCGTCATTGGACACGCATCGGGGTATGGAAGTGCAGCGGGTAGTGGTGGCGCTGTACGTGAGATTGCCCTTGGTCCTATTGCCATTCAACCGTCTGAGTTCGCGGTACTTGCTGTCATGATCTCTATTGCGAACTTCGTCGATGGTCATGTTGGCAATTACACGCGTGGTGATGTCGCAAAGATGTCGCTCATGGCACTCGTCCCAATGGCGTTGGTATTGGTCCAGCCTGACCTTGGAACGACGCTGATCTTGGGTGTAGTTCTCTTTACACTTCTCTCAGTCGCCGGAGTTCGAATTCGCTATCTCGCTGCAGGAGTCGCACTTGCTGTTGTGTTGTTTGTCGTGGGAACTCAGGTTCACCTGCTTCATGGCTATCAACTTGATCGGATCACGGGATTCCTTAACCAAAACTGTAATAATCCGCTGAATTACAATCTGTGTCTGTCAAAGACGGCAATCGGTGCCGGTGGTCTCCGTGGAACGGGGGTCTTTCAGGGGGCCTTTACCAACAATCAATATGTTCCGGTCCAATACGCTGACTTCATCTTTTCAGCGATCGGTGAGCAGCTTGGATTTTTGGGGTCACTCGCTGTGCTCTTGGTCTTTGGAGTGATGGCGTTCCGAATCTTTCGGGCGATTGCTCGCTCTGCTGATCGATTCGGACAGCTTCTCTGTGCTGGAGTACTTGCCTTTCTCGTATTTTCCGTCTTTCAAAATATCGGGATGACGATTGGACTGATGCCGATTACCGGTATTCCTTTGCCATTCATCTCCTATGGTGGTTCTGCACTCTTTGCATTTTTTATAGCGATAGGAATTGTGTTGAATATCGAGCGAAACGCCCCGGGCCGACGATGAGCGATTCTGCATCAGAGGATTTCGTCGATACGGGCTCATCATCAGAGCGAGGTTCACCGACGGCCTATCGGCCATTTGCCTTTGTCGAAGTGACGATGGATCTACCCTCGCCTAATCCTGTCGTCGTCCTCCAGGAGCTCGATGCCCCACATCGAAAGATCGAGATCCCGGTTGGCCTCGCTGAGGGGATTGCGATCTCCTTTGGGTCGAAGCAGATCGCGACGCCCCGGCCCCTCACTCACGAACTGATGTCGAACCTTTTAGAGGCCTTCAGTCTTGAGGTTGTGACTCTCCGGATCACTGAATTCATCGACGGGATCTTTCACGGCGAGCTGATTGTCTCGGGGCCTGAGCGCCAACGCTCACTTTCCTGTCGAGTCTCCGACGGGATCGCACTCTGTTTGCGTCAGCGACCCTTCGTTCCCATCACGGTGGCACTCGAGGTCATCGACCGTGCTGGTGTCGAGGGCTGATTATCGTCTTTGTTCGCCTCGTCAGAGATTCTCATGAGGAGTCCAAAGAGCGCATAGTTTGCAATCAGCGACGAGCCTCCGTAGGAGACAAACGGAAGGGTGACACCGGTGAGCGGGAGTAGTCGCACAACTCCGGCCATGATGAAAAAGGCTTGAAATCCAAGTGTCGCAATGAATCCAAATGCGCAGATCTTGGCAAATTCGCCACGTGCCCTGAGCGCAGTTCGGATACCGCAGGCAACGAGCAACATGTACGCCACAACGATGGCTGCGCTTCCAAAGAGGCCGAGCTCCTCACCAAAGCCAGCAAAGATAAAATCGCTAGTGTAAAAGGGAATGGCCGTTGGATTCCCGAGGCCAAGTCCAGAGCCAGCGAGGCCCCCACGGCCGAACGCAAGCTCTCCCTGAATCGGCTGATATCCAGTTTGAAGTGGATCTCGCCAGGGATTGAGCCAAACCGAAACTCGTTCATGTACCTGGTAAAGGAGGTGGCTTGCAACGAACGCCGCAAGGGCGAACAGTATCGCTCCAATGAGCAGATAGGTCCACCTTCCAGTAGTGACCCAGAGCATGGTGAGAAAGACCACAAAAAGCAAGAGTGAAAAGCCGATGTCATGCTCGCCCAAGATGATCATCAGTGCAAGGGCACCAGCGACTGAGATTGGGGCAAATGCTCGGAGGTCCGGTACAAGTCGGTTGCCGACTCGACGGGTGGAGATTGTAAGCAGCTCTCGTTTTTCGATGAAATAGGAGGCAAAAAAGATCACGAGAAGGATCTTTGCAATCTCGATCGGCTGAAATTCGAGCGATCGGAGGTGAACCCAAAGCCGCGCTCCGTTGACGTTCAAGCCAATTACCGGGAGCAGTGGCGCGATCAGCAGGCCGAGCGCGATAAGCAGAAGGATATAGCGGAAGCGCTCAAGGTCACTGACCCGTTCGATCCGCGCGACAACGATGCCGTAGATGATGAGTCCAAGAAAGGTCCAACCGAGCTGTTGGCCAGCCGAATGTTGTTGGGCGGCACTTGTCGGATCCAGCCGGCTAATCATGATGTAGCCAATGCCGTTGAGCAGGAGTGCGATTGGCATCAACACGCCGTCGGCATCGGGAACGTAGCGACGGTTCACAACCTGCACCGCAAGAATAATCACGACCATGCCAAGGACAAACAGGATCAGGTGACTGGGGAGCGCATCTGATTTGGCAAGGGAGACGAGGATGTAACCAAAGAAAACGACGATCGAGCCGAGTGACAGAAGCCCCAGTTCGCTACGTCGCCTTGGATTCGTCAGCAACCTCGTGAGTGAGCCGATCACAGTTGCTCACCATAGTGGACATCTTTTGTTTACATTGCCCAGCTAGCCTCGTTACGTGACCAGCACGAACGGAGCAATATCTTCCACTGATGTCGGGGATACCCGACTTGAGAATCCGGAGAACTTTGGTTGTGGCCGGTTCTTCAATCGCGAGCTCTCCTGGCTCGATTTTGCCAGTCGGTTACTTGACCTTGCGAGTGATGAGGCGCTGCCAATCCTGGAGCGGCTTAAGTTCCTCGCGATCTTCGCGAACGGTGTGGACGAGTTTTTTCAGGTTCGAGTTGCCGGCCTCAAGGATCAGCTCGATGCCAGGGTGCGCGCACACTCTCCAGATGGACTCACCGTCGCTCAGCAGCTCGCCAAGATCCGAAAGGTGACCATAGAGCTTGATCTTCGACATATGCGTCTTTTTCAAGAGTGCGTTCACGGGGAATTGGCAGAACATGGTGTAGCAGTTCTTAGTTACAAAGATCTCGGTGAACAGGATCGAGCTGCACTCAAGGAGATCTTTGAGCGAGAGATCTTTCCGGTCCTTACCCCATTGGCGGTCGATCCCGGGCACCCTTTCCCTTATATCTCGAACCTCTCTCTCAACCTTGCAGTGATGGTGGAAGATCCGGATACTGGCGAGCGTCGCTTTGCCCGCGTCAAGGTCCCTCCACTGCTGAAACGCTTTGTTGACCTTGGAGACGGATCGCGATTTGTACTTCTAGAAGACGTGATCTCGCACAACATCGACACGCTCTTTCCGGCAATGCACATTGGAGCAACGAATACCTTTCGAGTTGCAAGGAATGCAGACATTGATTTCGGGGATCACGAACTTAATGACCTGCTTGAATCGATTGAAACCGAGGTTCGTCGACGTCGATTTGGCCGAGCTGTCCGTTTAGAGATTGATGCCTCAATGTCCCAGGAGGTCGTCGATCTCCTTCTCGACGAACTTGAGCTTGGCCCGGAAGATCTGTATCGATCGACGGCACCCCTCGACCTTGCTCGACTTTGGTCGCTGTACGGCATCGACCGGACCGATCTTCGCGAACCGGTCTGGAATCCTGTGACGCCGGCGATTTTGCAGGACGGTGATGCACCGGTAGACCTCTTCGCGGTACTGCGAGACCGAGACATCTTGTTGCACTATCCCTATGACTCGTTTGCTACCTCATTTGAGGCATTCATCCTTCAAGCAGCCGATGACCCTGATGTTTTGGCTATCAAGCAGACGCTCTATCGCACCTCGGGAGAGGCAAAGTTTGTCTCTGCACTGGCCCGTGCTGCAGAGACAGGAAAACAGGTTGCAACACTCATCGAGTTGACGGCGAGATTCGATGAGGAGCGCAACATCGAATGGGCTCGGCGTTTGGAACAGGCCGGCGCGCACGTTATCTATGGGGTCGTTGGACTCAAAACTCACGCGAAGACGACGCTTGTAGTGCGCCGTGAGGCTGATGGGATACGACGGTACTGTCACATCGGCACGGGAAACTACAACGCAGATACCGCTCGCAACTACGAGGATCTCGGCATCTTGACCTCCGACGAGGTCGTCGGCGCCGATCTTTCAAATCTATTCAATCATCTCACCGGTTTTTCCCAGACTCCGGTTACTCAGCGCCTCATCGTGGCACCTAGTCGGTTTCGGCCCTGGGTTCTCGAACAGATTGAAGCCCAAGCGGCTCTAGGGACCGAGGGTGAGATTGTCATCAAGGTAAATGGGTTTACAGACTGTGAGGTAATTGATGCGCTCTATCGGGCGTCACAGGCGGGTACGAAGATCTGGCTGATTGTTCGAGGTGTCTGCGCTCTCCGTCCCGGCGTTGTGGGGCTCTCCGAGAACGTCTCGGTCCGGTCGATCGTCGGTAGGTTTCTTGAGCACTCGCGTATCTATCGGTTCGGAAGGCCAGTTATCGAAGACGGTTCAGGTAGCGAGCTAGAGAGATCTGAGAACCAAGCAAGATATTTCATTGGATCTGGCGACCTCATGGAACGCAACCTGAACAACCGTATCGAGGCACTTATCCCGATCCGAGACGCCGAGCTGTGTCAACGGCTTGAGGTCGTCATCTCCATGAACCTCGCTGATAACAAGAATGCCTGGCTGCTCGGCGAGGATGGCGCCTGGGAGCGAGTGCCGACGACCTTGGAATTTTCAGCCCGCGAGCAGCTTGAGAAGCTTGCCATTGAGCGTGGAAAGCGCCGCTAGCCGGGAGAAACCTCCTAACCTCTAGTCGTGCGCATTGCAGCTTTTGATCTTGGTAGCAACTCATTCCACATGATCGTCGTCGAGACCCGACCCGATGGAAGTTTCACCTCAGTAGCCAAAGAGCGGGTCATGTTGCGCCTCGGTGATCTCGTTGCAAAGAACGGCGCGCTTGGCAAGTCGGCGCGTGATAGTGCCTTTGAGGTAGTGCGTCGGTTCAAGATGATTGCCGATTCCCAAAAGGTCGATCAGATCGTTGCCGTTGGAACATCTGCCATGCGCGAGGCATCAGATGGCTCAGCCTTCGTGGAGGCAGTCCGACGCCAACTCGGCGTGGAGATCCACATTATTGACGGAATCCGAGAGGCCACGACGATCTTTGCCGCAATACGTGCGAGCGTCGTCCTCGATCCATCGCCAGCACTTTGCCTTGATCTCGGTGGAGGCAGCCTTGAACTGATGCTTGGAGATGCATCAGGATTGCAGTTTGCATCAAGCGCCAAAATTGGTGTTGGACGTCTTACGACGATGTTCCTTCACAGCGACCCACCCTCAGAGAACGAGATCGCAAAGGCAAACAAGTACATCGGTAGAGAGCTTGACTCAGTTCTCGATGAGCTTGTGGAGTTTCGACCACAGCTGCTCGTAGGGTCGTCGGGAACACTTATTGCAATTGCCACGATTGCTTCGGCCCTTCGAGATGGGAAGATCCCGGATCACATCAATCATCTGACGGTCACCTATGACGATATTGTGAATGCCTCCGAGCGAGTGATATCTGAAACTCGTGCTGGTAGAAGCAAGATTCTCGGTGCTGATGCTCGACGTACCGAGCTTCTCCCCGCTGGATTTCTCGTGCTCCTCTATGTCATGGAGCGTCTCAAACTCGATGAGCTCACGATCAGTGGCTGGGCGCTCAG
>CAIVND010000110.1 GCA_903907185.1 uncultured Acidimicrobiaceae bacterium | reverse complement strand
CGATCTCGTAAACACGCTCGATGATCGGATCTTCCTTACACCGACGACCTACCTTGAAAGTGCCATCGGAGCACACGCCGATATTCCCCTGCCCTCTTCCATGCAACATCTCGCGCCGGGAGTACCGTGGCGAACGAGTGGTCCATGGTTAATCAAAGCCGGCGAGAGTATGGACTGGCAACTCTCCTCGACCTTCGATCTGCGCCGACTGAACATCGCACTCGAGGCGGCAAATGCCACCTCTGGTCCGGTCAGGGTCACGCTCTATCGGGGAGTATCGGTAGCCAAGCGTCTCTCGATGTCGGTAAGCAAGCTGATTGATGTCGTCCCGCTCGGTGATCTACCTCGTGCCACTGCAATCGAGATCACCAACACCTCGGCCGATCCAATTACGGTCGTGACCGTCACCGCGGTGACCGCCCATCCCGGTACGCGCCTTGTCCTCAATGGCATTCTGCAGGGCAGGCTCTCGCTACCCCACTGGGTCTATGACGGCGTGATTGGACCACTAACGGCGTTCAAGAACACCGAGATCCATGGACTTGCCTGGCTTCAGCCACTTACAACCCACACCCCAAACACCCGAGCAGCTACGACCGGGCGCGTCGTGATCACACGTGGCAAGGTCACCACCCCACAGGTCATGCGGGTCTTCACCGATAAGGCGGCGTTGCTTGTCCGCTCCCAGGCTTATAGCTCCGGATGGAACGTCGACATCACTCCGCTTAGTGGTGGCCGAACGTACTCAGTTCCGGTACATCGATTTGGCCTCATCCAAGAGGTCACTGTTCCCGCTGGCAAGTGGCGAGTGACTTGGCACTACCAACCCAAGACCATCATCTACGGGACAGCGCTCAGCCTTTTTGGCCTCCTCATCATTCTTGGATTTGCTGGCGTCGCTCTCCGGCGAAGATTCAAGAGGTCTTAAGTTCACGGTCACCATCTGAATCGGGCGATGACTGAGTTTTGCGCACCGGTGCAGAACAAAACACCCATGAAAGTCATTCACGAAGACAACCCAGACCGGTAGCGTAGGAGCACCCGCCTCTTTACGAAGGAAGATCTAATGCAGCCTGCTGAGATCACTGATGCCGAGGACCTCGCGCGTCAACTACGAGTCGACATCATCCGTTCCAGTACATCAGCTGGTTCTGGCCATCCCACCTCCTCAATGTCCGCTGCCGATCTCCTCGCAGTCCTCGTCACGCGTCACCTCCACTATGACTGGAACAACCCGAAGAATCCGGCAAATGATCACCTCGTCTACTCAAAAGGTCACGTCTCACCTCTCGTATATTCGGTCTATCGAGCGGTCGGTGTGGTCAGCGAAGAGGAGCTCCTCACTACCTACCGTCGATTCGGTGCCCGTCTCCAAGGACATCCGACCCCAGCGCTGCCATGGGTAGATATGGCTACCGGTTCACTCGGTTTTGGCGTCGCCGCCTCTGTCGGCATCGCACTCGCCGGCAAGGAGCTTGACCGCCTCGACTTTCATACCTGGGTGCTCTGCGGGGACTCCGAGCTTGCTGAGGGTTCGGTGTGGGAGGCACTCGGACGAGCAGCCCACGGTCGCCTCACCAACCTGACGGTCATTGTGGATGTCAACCGCCTCGGACAGCGCGGCCCAACTGAACTTGAGTGGGACCTTGACGCCTATGCACGGCGCGTGGAGGCCTTTGGTTGCCAAGCGATTGAGATCGACGGCCATGATATTGAAGCCATCGATGCAGCGTTCGTTGCGGTACGGTCCGCCGATCGACCTGTTGTCATCTTGGCAAAGACGATCAAGGGGAAGGGCTTCCCCGAGGTCGAGAACAAAAACGGTTTTCATGGTGTCCCACTCACCCCAGAACAGGCGGAGCGCTCCATCGCAGGACTCGGTGGTACCACCGATCTTCTCGTTACCTCGCCTGTACCATCGGAGGGACGGCCGGCCATCACGGCTGACCCCGACACCCCCGACACCAAGATGCCGATCTATGAGATCGGGACAAAGGTTGCGACGCGAAAGGCCTTTGGCGATGCGCTAGTAGGAATGGCTGCACGTCCAGAGATTGTGGTTCTCGACGCTGAGGTTGGCAACTCAACGCACACCGACGAGTTCCTCAAGGTCGCGCCAGGGCGGTTCTTCCAGTCCTACATCGCTGAACAGCTGATGGTCGCTACTGCTGCTGGCTTTGCCGTGCGCGGTTATGTTCCCTTCGCCTCAACCTTTGGTGCTTTCTTCACACGCGCCTACGACTTCATCCGCATGATTGGGATCTCCGAACTTCGAGTTCGACTTGTCGGCACACATGCCGGTGTGGAGATCGGTCCCGATGGTCCCTCGCAGATGGCACTTGAGGATATCGCCGCGATGCGAGCGGTAAATGGCTCGGTCGTCCTCTATCCCTCCGATGCCGTCTGTGCTGCATCGCTTACCTTCGCAATGGCCGATGCACCCGGATTCGCCTACATGCGCGCGACGCGAGGCGCCTACCCCGTTCTCTATCCAGCCGACGAGCAGTTCATCATCGGTGGTTCAAAGGTCACTCGCTCGAGCGACAACGATGTCGTCACACTGGTCGGGGCAGGTGTCACGCTCTATGAGTGCCTTGGTGCTGCGGATGCGCTCGCAACCTCTGGCATCAACGCTCGCGTGATCGACCTGTACTCCATCAAACCACTCGATGTACCAACGCTGCTTGCCGCAGTCTCAGCAACTGAAGGTCGCATCGTCATCGCCGAAGATCACTACCCCGCTGGCGGAATCGGCGAGGCGGTAACCGAAGCGCTCATCGAGGGTGGGGGCGACCTCAAACTACGACACCTTGCAGTTCGAGAGCTCTCCTGTTCGGGAACCCCAGCCGAGCTACTCGACCATGCGAAGATCTCCGCGGTCCACATCGAGGCGGCGGCTCGTTCCCTTCTCAGCTAGTCACCATGGCTGACTCACTAAATAGCAGATTGAACAGGCGCATTCTCTACGTTGGCACCGTGGTAGTCGTCGCGCTTGTGGTTGTGGTAGCACTCGCGATCAATAGGAATCAGAGTGGTTCGGGCATATCGTTGAATACGCCCGCCTTGCCCGCTGTCTCTTCAACACTTTCTGTCGGCGATCGACTGCCGACAACCGGCTCACTTCCCGAGTTGTTCGGAACCAGGAGCGCCTCGCTCAGTTCAATTCGCGGTCACCATGCCATGGTGATCAATTTCTTCGGCTCCTACTGCACCGCGTGTGCCCAGGAGATGGACAACTTTGCAACCGTCTCAAACAGCCAGCATTCGGTGATCTTTGTGGGAGTCGATGCTGATGAACCAAGCCTTCCCAACGCCCGATCGCTTGTCACCAAGGCGAAGATCACTTATCCGATCCTCGTTGACGAGAACGGCAACGTCATCACGAGCCCCTTTGGTGTGGCGTCTCTTCCTGCAACGTTCTTTGTGAGCACATCAGGCAAGATCACGGCCGAGGTTCTCGGACTCGAAACCGTCGCCGAACTGCGACATCGGATCGATGCTCTCTGATCTGTCGAATAACTAGATCTACGGAGTGAGCAGGCGCACCAGTCGGTGACTCACCACGATGAATCCAATGAGTGTGAGTAGGCAAAGGTAACCAACATGGACCCACATCACCGGGGTCAGTACGCCGACGTCGAGGTCCCGTAGGAGCGCAACTCCCTGATAGAGCGGTGTCAGACGGATAATTGCCTGAAGCCATCCGGGATAGAAGGTCAATCCATAGAAGGTTCCCGAGAAGAGAAACATCGGCAACATCGCGAGTGAGACGGTGCCAAGATCCTGCCAGGACCGCATAAACGAAGTAGCTGCCAGACCGCAGGCTCCAAAGGCAAGACTGATCAACCCTGCCGCTGGAAGACACAGGATCGCGAGGGGTGACTGGCAGTAACCAAAGATCGACATGACAACCAAAAATCCGCTGGAGTAGATCGCACCGCGGATCAGGGTCCATCCGAGCTCGCCACAGGCAACATCAAGCACGCTGAGTGGCGTGGCGAGCATCGTCTCAAAGGTCTTTTCGACCTTGAGTTTGAAGAAAAAGTTGAAGGTAGCGTCCCACATTGCACCGTTCATTGCCGCTGCCGCGAGAAGACCTGGTGCGACAAAAGTTGCATAACTAACTGGGTGGCCATCGACTGACAGGCTCCCGACGAGACGGCCGAGGCCAAGTCCGATCCCGAGAAGATAGAACAGTGGCTCAAAGAATCCGGAGACGAGATAGAACCAGTTCCTCCGATAGTTCATGACGTTGTGCTCGATGACATGCTGTGCGCGACGCCACGAAAAACTCATCGCTGGGGTGAGCCGCAGAACCTGCTGGTAGGTAGTCACCGGGAGAGGCGCCGCGTATAGGTCTTGCGCGCAAACACAACACCAGCTGCCACCATGGTTGCGAGATAGGCAACATGGCCAAGGTTGGTGAGCGTCATCAACTGTCCGCTACCGAGAGCTCGACACAGTGTCACGCCGTGATAGAGCGGCGTGAACCTTGCCAGCACTTGGAGTGATCCCGGAAGTTGCGCAAGAGGAAAGAACGTCCCTGAAAAGAGGAAGAGTGGCACGATCAGCAGACGATTGATGGTGGAGAATGCTGCATCGTTCTTGATATGCGCGGAGAGCGCTGCCATCGGAACAGCGAAACCAAGGCCGGTAAGCGTCGCAGCAGGAATCTCAAAGAGCGCGCGCGGCAAGCTGTTTGCACGAAAAGCCGCGCTGATTCCGACAAAGACAAGACAGGTAGCGAAGAGTTTAAGGGTGATCCATGCAAGGTGTCCGTAGAGAACATCAGTGATCCGGATCGGCGTCGCACACTGTGCGTGATAGGAGCGCTGCCAGCGGATCGCTCCCATTACTGGCCAGCTCGCCTCGTTGATGCCGATCTGCATGGCCGAGGCGCTGAGTATCCCGGGCGCCACGAAGGTCAGATAGCTACCGTTCCCAAGGATCGCCGCGTGTGTTCCGAGATGATGATTGACAAGTCCGCCCAGTCCAAGTCCCATGGAGGCGAGATAGAGAGTAGGAAAGACAAACGTTGAGAGGATTGACCCCCGCCAAGCACGGCGGTACTGGAGGAACCAGTACTCAAGTGCGAGCAACCACCTTGTCCGGATCCGGCCCTGACGCACTCGTGGCGTGAAGAACCCAGGAGCATATTCGAGCTCAGTCAACGAGGCTCCGACCAGTGAGAAAGAGAAAGACGTCTTCAAGCGTCGCACGGCGAACCAGACTGCTTGCAGGGTGAATCCCCAACGCCAAGATCAGGTCGAGTATTTGATCTCCATCCTCGCCGTAGCAACACAGCCGATCGCCAAGGATCTCTGCCCGATCGATGTGGTCACCAAGTCGATCGACAAGACTCAGATAATTCCCGTCATCGAGACGCACCTCGACAACCTCGCGTGCGACGGTCTTCTCGATCAACGATCTCGGTGTTCCCGCTCCCACGATTAGACCCCGGTCCATCACCACGAGTCGATCGCACAGTTGCTCTGCCTCATCCATGTAGTGGGTTGTGATGATCAGGGTCACGCCCTCACGTCTGAGTTGGTACAGGCGTTCCCACACAAGGTGGCGTGCCTGCGGATCGAGACCGGTGGTTGGTTCATCCAAGATGACCAGCTCAGGTCGAGAGATGAGAGCACGAGCAATCGTGAGGCGTCGACGCATGCCACCCGAAAGGTTGTCAACCTTAGAGTCTGCGCGATCGGTCAGCTGCGCAAACTCAAGAAGCACCTTTGCGCGGGCACGGATCTCCTTGCGCGGAATATCGAAGTACCGACCATAGATATGGAGGTTGTCGAGGACCGACATCTCCGAATCGAGTGCATCGTCTTGGGGAACAAGTCCAATACCGCGACGGATCTCCGAACCCGATTCGGCTGGATCGTGCCCACGAACCAAAAGTTTGCCGGCGCTTCGAGGTGACATGCACGAGATCATCCGCATAGTCGAGGTCTTGCCCGCCCCATTCGGTCCGAGGAAGCCAAAGACTTCTCCGCGCTGGATGGAGAAATCGATGCCACGAACCGCCTCTACCTCGCCAAAAAACTTTTGCAATCCGCGAGCTTCGACGATCACATCTGGCAAGACATCCACCCTATGACGCTAGCCGTCGACCCGCTGGAACCGCGATTAACCTTCGGGCGTGGAGCATCATCTTTATAGCGACCTCGACCAACACCTGCTCGTTCGCCCAGCAACGATCGATGACGCGATGCAGATCGCTCAGCTATCGACTGGCGACATCGCTCTCAGCGAGGAGGCCCTTGACGCTGCAGTTGCCATCATCGCAGAGCGACTCGCTGTCGCGTCGGGAGATGATTTCTTCACCATCGTCGCCGAGCGTAAAGACAACGCAGCCGTCGTTGGCTGGTTGGCAGCCGGTGGAAGTCGAGGCCAGGAACACAAGGGTTGGAGCGAGATCTATGCACAGGCCGCGGATGCAACCACGGGCAACACGCTGATCGACGAGGCGCTACTCGCCGTAGCGCTGCAAGCACTCACTCTCGCTCAGTTTGCTGGCGTCACAACCACGATCGACCGCGATGACGAACTGCGTGTTGAGCTCTTTGACGATCTTGGATTTGTCGCGGACGATCAGCCGCAGGGTCAAGACCGAGACTTCGGGAGCGATCACGTGCGGTACTCATTGAGCTTTCTCGAAAGCTGATCCACCGCGTTAAGCACTTTTCGCGCAATTCAGCTAGTAGCTGTGCGGCCAGCCAATCGATGTACTTGCTGTTTCGAGGTTCTCTTCAGAGGTCTTGCTTGGGTCCCAAAGTTTCGCGGTTATGCGCCTACCGTTCACCTCTGCTGATTCCTTTGAGGCAAGAAAAACAGCGGGTGGTCCCATAACGACCGGCTGAATGAGCTGATCACGAGAGAAGTTCGGCCGGTCCGGTACGTAGCGTGTGTTTGCCCCGCCTCCCGGGATGAGCACGTTTGCCGTCACCGCCGAACCTTCGAGATCCTTCGACATCGCTGAACAGAGCGCTTCGCTCGATGCCTTCATCGTCCCATAGGGCGCGTTTCCGCTCGACAGCATTGTGGACAGACTGGTCGTCACCGTAACAATGCGGCCAAACTCTCCCGCGCGCATATGTGGAAGAGCAGCCTTGGTGAGATAGAAGGGTGCCATTACATGAACTTCGAAAAAACGCTGCACCCACGAATCATCAAGGTCCCAAAATCGAAGTGGATTTGCGTACCGATCGGGACCTTGGATCAGCGTCATCCCGATACCTGCATTGTTAATGATCACATCGATCGAACCAAAGGTTGACACACAGTGATCGACAACCTCTTCGACCTCTTTTTTCACAGAGATGTCAGCTTGGTGGCCGACAACTGTTCCCCCTAGCTCTGTGACAGTCTCGACGATTGGCTCTTCATCGATGTCGACGACCAGTACTGAGGCTCCGGCAGCTGCAAGCGCTCGAACCATCGCCTGACCGAGTCCCCGTGCGCCTCCCGTAACCACGACCGAGGTGCCCTCAAGAAGATGAGTGTGATCTTCGAACATTGTGTCCCCCAATTCAGATCTCCGAGATGACTCCGTGAGAGAGAAGATCGGTGATCTCTTCATCACCATATCCAGCCTGACGCATGATCTCACGGGTGTGTTCACCAAGTAAAGGACCGGCGGTGCGGATCTCCGGCGGAGTGTCAGCTAGATGCATTGGTGAACCCAGTTGGGTTGTCGATCCCACCTTCGCGTGCGGAGCCTTCACAAAAAACTCCCGTTCGGCGAGATGCTCATCATTAAAGACCTCGTCATAGGTTCTGATAGCACCACAGGGCACACCAGCTTGTTGCAACTGAGCAATCCAGTGCGACACCGATTGAGTCTTTGAGACAGCCTCAATACGCGCTATGAGATCCTCGCGGTTAGCGAATCGATGGGGGTTGTCGAAAAAGTCTGGATGATCGATGAGATCGTCGAGACCAAAGGCACCACACAATGATCGCCAAGTTGGTGGCGAGGGGGCGCCAAGGCAGAAGTATCCGTCGCTCGCCTCGATCGCTTGATAGGGAGCTGAGGCTTGGTGAACTGCACCGAGCTTCGTTGGCACCTCACCGGTGGCAAAGTATTTTCCCGCCTCCCACACCGCAAGCGAGACACCCGACTCAAAGAGATTGACGTCTATGTATTGGCCCTTGCCGGTCATCGAGCGAACGTGATAAGCGGTCACGGCCGCGAGAGCACAGTACAACGCGCAGACGAGATCGGTGATCGGGACTCCGACCTTTACCGGTGGACGTCCCTCCTCACCGGTGATACTCATGAGCCCACTCATTGCTTGAACAATCATGTCGAGACCTGGATAGGAGGCATAGGGACCCGTCTCTCCCCAACCAGAGGCAGAGACATAGATGAGCTCAGGATGACTGGCTGAGAGACTCTCGTAGGTAAAGCCAAGACGGGCCATCGCTCCGGGCGAGAGATTTTCAACGATGATGTCCGCGGTGGCAGCGAGATGCTCGAAGACCGCCCTGCCCTCATCAACACTCATATCAAGCGAGAGCGACCGTTTGTTCCGATTGATGAGGAGGTAGGGCGAGGACTCCCCGTCGATGAACGGTCCTGTTGACCGGACAATATCGCCAACACCGGGACGTTCGATCTTGATTACATCGGCTCCAAGGTCTGCGAGCTGCATCGTGCAAAAGGGTGCTGCGATGAAATTCCCAACTTCGAGAACTTTTACGCCAGCAAGTGGTGCAGTCATCCCTCTTCCTCCATCTTTCGCCGGTTGATGTGAGCTGCTAATAGCGCCCTAGCGAGCAGTGAAACTGCTACCCCTGATGCGGACTCACAAACTGAACATCGTGGCCGCCGAGCTCTTGGTCACGACGGTCCGGGATGGACTTGCTGCCAACGAGGACGACTGAGCTGAAACTTCTTTGCGATTACCCAGAGCACGAAGACGTCAGAGACACCGTTTGCGACAATTACTGGCAACGAGCTCGTCAGCACCCCATAGAGACACCAAAACGAGATACCGAGGTCGATGACGATGAGGTATCCCCAAGAGATGTCAGCCGCGTGCTTGCTGCGATAGATACGGATGATCTGTGGAAGCCAAGCAAACGAGGTGAGTGCGCCCGCAAGAAGGCCAATCGCCGTTTTCAATGCATCTCCCACCCCATGAAAGGAACTCTGTACTCACTCTAGGACCAACGAACGGGACTGATTGGCGACTTCGCTCTCATGAGCTATGAAAACCTGCAGTCTTGTTGTCACCTGGAACCGCTGAGACGGCGCATTAACATTCCGCGCATGAAGACGATGGGTATTGTCGGACTTGGTCGGGCTGCTACGGCGATGCTCCCGTCGATACTTTGTCATCCAGAGATTGAACTTGCCGGCCTGTGTGAACCTCAAGAGGAACTCCGGTCGATGTTTGAAGCGGACTTTGATGTTCCTACCTATCAAAGAATCGAAGAACTTTGTGCGGATCCATCGATCGACATTGTCTATGTCGCAACTCCGCATCAGTTCCACTACGAACATACGTTGCATGCGGTGGAGG
>CAIVND010000109.1 GCA_903907185.1 uncultured Acidimicrobiaceae bacterium | reverse complement strand
AGGACAGGGATATGATGGAGGCCCTACAGAACAACCCGGTGAGGCAAGTTTGCTCGGTACCATCTTCCTTTTTGGTCCAGCGAATGAGAGACACGAAACCTCGCCAGCAGGGAGTGGCACGTGAAAAAGGGCCGTCATCGCCGCTTTGAAGAGGCACGTAGTCTCAAGCGCGCCGTCGAGGTTGTTCTTGAGCCATGTCCTGAGTGTGGAGCAGATCCAGAGGACGAGCACGCATCGTGGTGCCTCTATGAATCTGAGGATCTTGACGATGTCGAAGAGGCCAACTAGCGCCTCTTTGTTCTTGTAGTCCCTTGGTGTTCGTCTATCTCTTTCGGACTGCAGGGTGGGGGAGCATCGTCGTTCCTCGTCGCTGTTCGAGGTAGGCCATCAGGGCGTCGAAGACCGGTTGTGTGGTCATCGCTCGAAGCTCCTCTTGAAGCCCGAGATAGGCGGGAACGGCTCCAACAAATGCCTCGGGTGAGTCGGTGCACCACCAGTGGAAATCCTCACCAGCCTCGCCCCAGTGTTTCCGCTCCCACTGGGTAATCATCGAGGTGATGTAACCGGTCGTCTCATCTTTCAGATCAACCTGGCGTAGCGGCAGCTGCCAGCAGACATCAGGTTTGAGCGTCAGGTGCGGCACCCCCCGCTCGATCGCTGCCCGGTGGAAAGCGCACCCGGGACCGCCTGGGAAATCCGGTCGATTCAAAAAGATGCAGGCGTCTTCGACGAGTGCGGTGATGGTCTCGCCGTCCTCTTTTCGAGTTATCCCCTTCTCTCTTCCGATCTTGCGGAACTGCCACTGATCTTTAGTGAGCGTGCTCGCAGCCTTTTTCACTCGAGCGATGTCTTCTTTCCCTGAAAAGTGTGCGCCGTAGCTACAACATCCCTGCATCATGTCAGTTGCATCGCCGTCGAGTACACCCTGGCAGCCGTTTCCAAAGATGCATGTCCATGAGCTGAGCAAGAAGGTGAGATCGAACATCCAGATTCGCATCTCGTCAGTGTCTTCGAAGCTGAACCATTCGTGGGCGTCGGTTGGGATCGTCACGCATGAGACGTTAGTTCACAACAATGATGTGGATCCGGATTCAACGTTTGAGGAACTCGCTAACTGCCGAGACAACAGTGCGTGTTGCAACCCATACTCCCGCGCGTGGAATCTCGACACTGAGGTCAGCAAGGAGGTAACTCTTTCGTCGCTGTTCGTAGAGTTGTTTGATCTGATCAGCGGAGAGGTTTTGCAGAAGCGGCCGACTCTCACGCAGTCGAGAGAGTGCTGGGTAGAGTGCCTCCCAACTTTGATCAAGATGGATGACGAAAGCGCGCTCGCGAAGAAGATCACGTGTCGCTGGATCTACGTAGGCACCACCTCCAAGTGCGATGACTGAGGGTGGTTCTTTCATCACCAAGTCAGCGAGAACGCTTGACTCGGTTGTTCGAAAGAGAGGTTCATCGCCAGACGCGAAGATCTCCGGGATGGAGCGGCCAAGTCGGTCCACGATGGCGGCATCGAGATCAATGAAGGTTCGTCCTGTTCGAAATGCGAGTTTCTTGCCGACGGACGTTTTGCCAACACCCATGAATCCGCAGAGCGCAATCGATCGATCCTGGAGAAAACCAAGGTCGATCGGTTCATTTGGAGAGCGACCCATAGACAGAGCCTAATCGGGCGAGCTTTACTGGCTCTTGGGGATCTGTCCTTGAGGATGTTGTCACTCCCCGTGACCACCGACCCTAAACTGAGGTCATGACTATTACCTCCTCTGTGCTCGTTCTTACCGATGCTGCCCGCGCCTTTGTTGCTGAGGCTCGGTCGGGCGAGGCCGATCCTTCAACGCTGTCTCTCTTCCTCGAAGTCAACGGGGCGAAAGATGGCTCCTACACCTACGACATGTGGTTTCAGGCGACCTCGGATGCTGGACCATCAGATGCAGTTGTCGAGCATGACGACCTCAGTGTTGTCGTCATCGCCAACAGTGTTGAAAAGGTCCAGGGAGCAACGCTTGACCTTGGAAATGGTGGACTGGTGATGATCAACCCCAACCTGCCTGCTGTTGCTGCTGCGCCTTCGAACTTTCCGACCAGTGATCTTACGAGCCCTGTTGAAATCGCGGTTCTTGAAGTACTCGAGCACGGCGTTAATCCACAGATCGCCGCGCACGGTGGACGCGCTGAGCTTGTCGCCGTCGTCGAGGACATTGCGTACCTTCGACTCCTCGGCGGCTGCCAGGGATGTGGACACGCTGCGATGACGCTCAGTGAGGGAATCATTACCGCCATCCAGGCGGCGGTTCCGGAGATCACTCAGGTCGTTGATGTCACTGCGCATGCTGACGGTGCCAACCCGTACTACGCCGCATCGACCCACGCACACTAACTCCCACGGACTCCGATAATGGAGACGGATATCGTTAGTGGGAGGAGAATTTCATCGTGAATGCGTCGGCGCACAGCGCTCCGCCAGAGACTGGGTCGCTTACTCGCGTGCCTGTTTCCCTGGGAGACCGGTCCTATGAGGTTGTCATCGGAAATGGAGCGAGGCACCTTCTCCAAGAGTTCATCCCCAAATCAGCGAAGAGGGCAGCGATCGTTACGCAGCACGGTATCGGGGTCGATGTCGATCCCGGGATTCCCTCAAAGGTGTTCTATATCGGTGATGGCGAGGACGAGAAGACCCTCTCAACAATTGAATCTCTCTGCCGTTCGTTCGTTGATTTTGGTCTGACGCGTGCTGACGTCGTCGTCGCTGTTGGTGGTGGCGTGGTCACCGACGCCGCAGGATTTGCTGCATCGATCTACCATCGCGGCGTTGACCTCATCAATGTTTCTACGACCTTGCTCGGCCAGGTCGACGCGGCGATCGGTGGAAAGACGGCAGTCAACCTTCCTGAGGGGAAGAACCTCGTTGGTGTTTTTTGGCAGCCGCGTGCCGTACTGTGCGACACGGACGTGCTCGCCACACTTGCAGAGCGAGAGCAGCGGTCTGGATGTGGCGAGATGGCAAAGTACGCGTTTTTGGGCATCGATAACCTCGACTCTTTGACGCTTGTGGATCAGGTCGTGGCCTGCGCACGTCACAAGGCCGAGGTTGTTGCCTCTGATGAGCGCGAGGGCGATCGCCGGATGTTGCTGAACTACGGTCACACGCTTGCACATGCGCTTGAGGCTGCCGGATTTGCCGATGGTCCGGGACGAGACGGCATCGACCTTCGTCACGGTGAAGCAGTCGCGATCGGACTGATCTTTGCCGCGCACCTTGCCCGTCACTTGGGCCGAATCGACGATGAGCGTGTCGCTCGGCACTATGAGGTCGTGAACTCCTACGCACTCCCGAATGCCCTGCCATCAGGTGTCGATCACCGCGAGCTCGTTCGCCTGATGGGTCGGGACAAGAAGGCAACTGATGGTTTGGTCTTCGTCCTTGATGGCCCGAACGGAGTCGAGATCGTCCGTGGCGTAAGTGATAGTGACGTTCTTGCGGCTCTTGCCCTAGCGACTTCCTGAACCCTCGTGAGATGAGGTTGTGATCATCTCAGCGGATATCTTGACGGTAGGTTAGAGGGCGTCAAAGGCACCAATTTCGTTGATCGAGGAGGGTAGTAATGGCAGTACCGATTGTGCTGCTCATTTCGGGCCCGAACCTGACCCTTCTCGGCGAACGCCAACCGGAGATCTATGGGACCTTGACCCTTGCTGACCACGTTGAGACCGCACGCCAGGCGGCGGTCGAACACGGACTTGGATTCGAGCATCTCCAAAGTGAGGCCGAGTCTGATCTCGTCCGCGCAATACATGACGCTCGAGGACGCGTCGCTGCAATCGTCATCAATGCTGGTGCACTCACACACTACGGCTGGTCAATACATGACGCTTTGGCTGCCTTTGCCGGCCCGGTCGTTGAACTTCATCTCTCAAATCCCGAGGCGCGCGAACCATGGCGACGTCAGTCGGTGATTGCGCCTGTCGCAGACGGAACAATCGCTGGTTTCGGAGGTCTCGGCTACCGACTTGCGATCGATGCCGCCGCCGACCTCATCCAGGGCTCGTAAGTAGTCGCTTGACGACGACGAATGCTGTCGCGCTCAATCAGTTGCCGCCGAGCGATGTTGCCGTGCGTCTATCGCGTTCGAAGCTCCTCCTTGGCGCGAACGGTTGCGATGCAATGCTCGTCACAAAATTGGCAAACATCGCCTATTTGACGGGGTTCACTGGCTCGGCAGCGATCTTGTTGATCACACGAGACCGAGCGGTTCTT
>CAIVND010000108.1 GCA_903907185.1 uncultured Acidimicrobiaceae bacterium | reverse complement strand
TCCTCGATGGCGGCAAGTCTCGAGTACACCGATGCAAGTGACTCGTTCTTCTCCGTGGCCGCCATCGCTCGGTAGACCGCGGAGCCATCGATCTCTCCTTGGCGGTTAGCCCGATAGCGAGACTCGTCGCTCTTTGCCATCTGGCCCCCAGCCACCTGTCGGAATGAAGTTGACTGCGCTCACTACCAACGTAGGTTCGGCGGCGTTCTTTGGCAATATGGTGTTCGATGAACTGCAGCTGATTGATTCAAGATCGACCAGAGCTTGATCCTTGCTTGGCTGAGCAGAGCGCTCTGGTGACACTACGATCAAGCAACGCCGATCAACATGGCCGATCAACGCGGAGGGCAGTGATTGTGGGGACAAGATGGAGCTCATAATTGTTCGCCATGGGCAGACGGAGTGGTCACTGTCCGGTCGACACACTGGAGTTACCGAGATCGATCTTACGACCGAGGGTGAAGTGGAGGCGATTCGCCTGGCACCAATTCTCGATCGGATCCTTGGGGGGCGCTCTCCGACACTTTTTGTCAGTCCTCGCAAACGCGCGCTGGCCACCGCAGCCTTAGCCCTACCGGGATTCACCGCAAGAGTTGAACCGTTGCTCGCCGAATATGGCTATGGAAGCTATGAGGGGCTGACTCGCGAGGAGATTCAGATTCAGGTGCCCGGATGGGAAATCTGGAACGATGGGTGTCCTGATGGCGAGACGCTTGATCAGGTCGGTCTGCGCGCTGACCGATTTATCGGCGAACAGGTAATCGGCGTCGAGGGTCCGGTGGTTGCCGTCACTCATGGCCACTACTCGCGGATCCTCGCAGCGCGGGCACTCGATCGTTCGGCACGAGATGGCTCACTCTTTGACAGTGCAACCGCTTCGGTCTCGGTCATTAAAGAGGTGCGCGGTCGCCACATCCTTTCGCTTTGGAATCTGACTGCTGACCTCTTTGATTGATCGACCTCTGTCGGTTTAACCGAGCCGCATTGCTCGCGAGGTAGGGCTCAAATTTATCGCTAAGGCATCGCCGAGGGGATCAAACACACCTGAAGCTATCCTGAAAGAGATAGCAACTTGGGGGAGTAGATGACTCAATCAGAAGATGGACCAGCGATTGCGAACCTTGCGAATGAGACGCGACGCTTTCCTCCATCTCCAACGTTTTCGGCTCAGGCAAACGTCAAGGCTGACATTTACGCAGAGGCCGATCGTGATCGCGTCGGCTTTTGGGAGAAACAGGCCAAACGACTGACTTGGACGGAACCGTGGACACAGGCGCTCGACTGGAGTGAGGCTCCCTTCGCGCGATGGTTTGTCGGTGCCAAACTCAACGTCGCGTATAACTGTCTTGACCGTCATGTGATTAACGGCCTAGGCGATCGAGTTGCTTTCTACTTTGAGGGAGAGCCTGGCGATACCCGGGTGATCACCTATCAAGAGCTGACTGACCTCGTCTGTCAAGCGGCGAATACTCTGACCACAATGGGGGTTTCAGCGGGAGACCGGGTAGCGATCTACATGCCGCTCATCCCCGAAACGATCGTCGCGATGCTCGCCTGCGCCCGGATCGGAGCGCCCCACACGGTTGTCTTTGGGGGTTTTTCTTCAGAGGCACTGCACACTCGCATCATTGACTGCGATGCCCACATTGTGATCACGGCAGATGGCGGGTTTCGAAAGGGTGCGCCAAGCGCACTGAAGCCTGCGGTAGATGAAGCGCTCCTTGAGTGTCCCGAAGTGACAACGGTCCTCGTCGTCAGACGTACCGGCGAGGAGGTCACATGGACCGATGGGCGTGACCACTGGTGGCACGAGACCGTTGAGCAGGCGAGCACGGTGCACATGCCGGAGTCATTCGACTCGGAGCATCCGCTCTATGTGATGTACACCTCTGGTACGACAGGTAAGCCGAAGGGAATTCTGCACACTTCGGGTGGATACCTCACCGGGTGTGCGTTTACCCACTGGGAGGTCTTTGACCTCAAACCAGAGACCGACATCTACTGGACCGCGGCGGACATCGGTTGGGTTACCGGTCATAGCTACATCGTCTATGGGCCACTGGCGAATGGAGCAACGTCGGTCATCTATGAGGGAACTCCCGATACTCCGCATCAAGGACGTTGGTGGGAGATCGTCGACAAATACAAAGTGACGACGTTGTACTGCGCTCCGACGGCAATCCGCACATTTATGAAATGGGGAGATGCAATCCCCGCAAAGTTCGATCTCTCCTCACTTCGTGTTCTTGGATCTGTTGGTGAACCGATCAATCCAGAGGCCTACATCTGGTACCGATCACACATTGGTCACGACAGGACACCGGTCGTTGACACGTGGTGGCAGACCGAGACCGGATCGTTAATGATCAGTGCCCTGCCGGGAGTTACTTCGGGAAAACCGGGGGCTGCAATGCGTGCGCTTCCAGGCATATCGGTGGATGTGGTCGATGAAAGTGGGAACTCAGTATCGAATGGGACAGGTGGATATCTCGTTATCAACGAGCCCTGGCCATCGATGCTCCGAAACATTTGGGGTGATTCAGAGCGGTATCGACAGACCTACTGGTCACGATTTCCGGGAAGATATTTCGCCGGTGATGGCGCGAAACGAGACCTTGATGGGGATCTCTGGCTACTTGGTCGGGTCGATGACGTGATGAACATCTCGGGACACCGACTATCGACAACCGAGATCGAATCCGCTCTGGTCTCGCACGAAAAAGTTGCGGAGGCGGCGGTTGTCGGTGCAAGCGATCCGGTCACCGGTCAGGCGATTGTTGCCTTCGTGATCCTGCGATCAGAGGCTGGCGACGGAGGCGAAAAGATCGTTCGTGAGCTCCGAGATCATGTGATCTCCGAGATCGGCAAGATAGCTCAGCCGCGACAGATCATGATTGTTTCCGAACTACCAAAAACAAGATCAGGCAAGATCATGCGAAGACTCTTGCAAGATATTGCTGAGGACCGACCAACAGGAGATGTAACCACTCTTGCCGACACATCGGTGATGGATAACATTCGAGCAGGAATCGGGTCGGGACAAAGTGATGACTAGATTCCGTCCAAAATGTTGAACGTCCTAAATCGAATTTGGCAAGTGACATTTCGAATTTAGATCGATGCCGGTTCCAATTCGAATAGGGATGATCAGAGACAAAGTCCGGGTGTCGTTGCCGTCGCCACTGCGCTTTTTGTACTTCCCGATGGTGCGGTCGCACTTATCTGATACCAGTACTTTGTCCCACCACTCACCGTAGTGTCGTTATAGCTATTCGAACTTCGGCCACTGACAGTTGAAATAGCGCTATAGGTGGTTCCATTGGTGCTTCTAAAAATCTGATCACCGGTAACTGTCACGGTCACACTCGGAGTCCAAGAGAGTGCAACCTGTGGGATGAGGACGATGGCCTTACAACTACCCGTCCCAGAAAGTGCCGTTGGGGCAGCGGGCGGTAGCGGAATCGTCGTCGTTGTTGTTGTCGTCGTTGAAGTTGTCGTAGTAGTGGTTGTCGTCGTTGTGCTCGGTGGCTTTGTGGTCGTCGTTGTCGCGATGGTTGTCGTCGTTGTGCTCGGTGGCTTCGTCGTGGTTGTCACGCCGCCAACGGAAGTTGTCGAAGGTGAATTGGCATTGGTGGTTGGAGGCGAACTGCTTGAGGATCCTGATGAGCTCGTTGATCCCTGATCGTTCGGCATCGATGTCGTTGTCGTCGCTCCACCGATTCCAACTGAGTTCGCCGACCTTGAACTTCCACCATTCGAAGATGAGGAGGTATCTGACTGGGAATTGGATTGCGATTGCCCAGGGGAACCGTTGTTTCCTGAATCACTATTTCCAGCTCCGCTGCCGTTGGTGGTATCTCCTCCAGCGATAGTTGAACGTAGGGTCTGACTCCTGGTTCCATTGATCGGTTTTCGGCTCTGGCTGCCGATCGTTAGTCCGACGTGATGGGCCACCGTCGAAGCACCAGAGACGGTTAGTCCAACGACGAGCGATGCCGTAAGCACGCCAGTGGCTACGATATTGCTACCTACCGCACCGACTGAGGTAAGACCAGCGCCAACATTTCCGAGCGGGAGCGAACCAAGCCAAGTAAATGGGACGGCGATTCGAATTCGCCGAAGTGAGACGGCAAGAAAATGCCGAACAATCTCTGGGTCGAACTGTCCTCCCGAGCACGCGGCAAGCTCGGCCTTCGCGACGGTGGGAGACATAGCTTTCTTGTACGAGCGGACACTGGTCATCACGTCGTAGGTATCTGCTACCGCTACGATCCTTCCTCCGAGAGAGATCTCGTGTCCGGAAAGTCCATAGGGATAGCCCTTGCCGTCGAAGCGCTCATGATGTTCGGCGATGGTATTTGCCCACTCGCCAAGCCAGCCCGCAAGGGGTGCTGTAATCCGAGCCCCCTCAAGTGGATGTTGCCGGAGCAACTCCCACTCGTCATCATCGAGTGCGCCAGGTTTATTTAATACGTCGGGATGGACGGTTAGCTTTCCATTGTCATGGAGAAGCGCTGACCATCGGAGTCGTTCACGTCGCTCAGTAGACAGCTTCATCTCATCTGCGATGAGATCGGTAATCGCTCTTACCCGTTCCGCATGACCACGCGTTACCCGATCGTGACTACCGAGACTGACGGCCAATGTGACGATCTTTTCCGCCGCGACGATTGGGTCGCCGGCGATCCCGAGCGAGCGGGCTTCATCAAGCCGCCGGCTGAGGTCTCTGACGCTACCGGCGCGCCGGGCAATTGCGAGTCGCTTGGGCGCCTCTCCGGGAAAGACCAGACCCATCTTTAACAAGACCGTAAGGGGCGTGGCTCTTCGAGCAAGACGCTCCGTAGCGAAAAAAATCACGGTTGAGCCAGCGAGAACAGCGATCCACCACAGAGCTGATTGGAACTCACCCGAGGGACGATGAATCAGACGTTTGAACTCCCAAGTTGCGAGTAACGAACAGGCAACGGGGAAGAGCAAGATTCCAGTGGCAAGAACGGCAGCGAGGGCGCGATGGCGTCCCCATCGGCCTCCCTCTGTCTCAGGGTGATCGCTCGTGTCCGTGCTCACGACTGAATAACGGCCAAAATGTGCTTAAAAGTAAGCAACCGTCATGAAAACCCGCCTATGAGATAAGTAAACAAGCTGCTCAATGAGGCAGGAGAGTACTCATTGTTACTGCTCAATAGGTGTATTTCGCAGTTTTTGGGCTCAGGAAAACCTCCTGTTGCGGTGTGTTATGAGCTCGCATTGGCTGTGCACAAACTGGAGTCTTCCCATTCATCCATTGGTTGGCGAAAATCTAGTGAGCGAGCACAGGTCTTTTGTGTATCAGCCCATCTGCGCTCCAAACTGGCCGTAGAGAGACAGGTGGTGCCGAACATCAACGTGATCAGCCTTGGCGCTTGTCGTGTTTGAAGTTCAAAAATGACCGAAGAGACAT
>CAIVND010000107.1 GCA_903907185.1 uncultured Acidimicrobiaceae bacterium | reverse complement strand
CGGCGTGGCGACGTACCTCAATGAGGTAGTGCACAAGATCTGTGTCGCCAGCATAAAAGCCAACACGTAGTCCGGCACAGTTGGAGCGTTTAGAGATCGAGTGCACCGCGACAACACCCTCAAGGCCGTGCTGCAGAATCGATCGAGGCGGACCATCCCAGGTGAACTCGCAGTAGCACTCGTCGGAGAAAATGGGTACCCCATGAGACCGGCCCCACTTCGCCAGGCCTTCGAGGTCATCGAGCGCACCGGTCGGATTTGACGGACTGTTCGACCAAAGACAGAGCGCCCTTGACGCATCACGATCACTGATGTTCTCGAGAGCCATCGTTCCGTCTGCACGACTTGGAACCGCGATCGCTCGACAGCCCGCAAGAAGTGCGCCCATCTCATAGGTGGGATACGCCGTCGCGGGATAGAGGACGGTGTCCTTTGCGGGGTAACGGAGCCGCAACCACTGAGGCACGCCAGCGACAAGCTCCTTCGTGCCGATACACGCAGCAAGCGATTCTCGACCGATATCGACACCAAAGCGTCGCGACATCCAGTCCTGAGCAGCGCGAAGGAGTCGATCACTTCCGATCGAGGCGGGATAGCCCCGTTCAGCACCTGAATCGCCAAGCGCGAGAACAACCGCGGGAGGTGGTGGGTCACAGGGAGTCCCGATTGAAAGATCGACCACTCCCCCGGGCAACCGGTTGGCCACCCGCTCGATCGGCGCCAGACGGTCATAGGGATAGGTCGGTGGATCGAAGGGAACTGTTGGCTCGGTGAGTATGGTCATCATTCGTCTTCCGGATCGTCGCTCTCAAGTTCAGTTGGCATGAGGTGACGGGCGAACTCAGCAAACCGTCGCCTTCCTGGTTCATCGAGGCGCGCTGTCAAGGTTAAATGATCGCCGACGTCTACCACGTCGATCACCGCCCCAGCACGGTGCACACCCGCAATGACGTCACCTCGATCGTAGGGAATGTCCAGTTCGATCGTACGATCGGTGATGCGAAGCTGTTCGGCGATCGCCGCAAAGACTTGACCCAGACCCTCACCAGTTAGCGCCGATGCAGCAACCGCGCGTGGACGGGCGTTTGCGTAGAGGTCTGCAGTCTCTCGAGCTAGATCTGCCTTGTTAAAGACCAACAGTTCAGGAACGCCGTCGGCATCGATCTCACCCAGTACCGAACGGACCGCCTCCATCTGTCCCTCCGGATCGACATTGGACGAGTCAACCACATGGACAAGAAGGTCCGAGTCCGCGACCACCTCAAGAGTGGACTGAAAGGCCTCGACAAGTTGGTGGGGCAGTTTACGGATAAAACCAACCGTGTCCGAGATCAGGATCGACTCTCCTCCTGGAAGTTCCGCTCGCCGCGTCCGCGGGTCAAGGGTTGCAAAGAGGCGATTCTCTACCAGAACATCTGAGGAGGTCATTGCGTTGAGCAGAGTGGACTTTCCACTGTTGGTGTAGCCAACCAGCGAGACGGTTCGTAGTGCTCCACGACGTCGTGACTTTCGCTGCGTCTTTCTCGTCGACTGGAGGTCTCGCAGATCCTGTTCGAGTCGCGTAATGCGTCGCATAATCCGGCGTCGATCGACCTCAAGTTGGGTCTCGCCGGGTCCCCTTGTTCCGATGCCACCAGCCTGCTGGGAAAGTCCTCCACCGCGTCCACGCAAACGAGGGAGTCGATAGCGAAGAAGCGCGAGTTCAACCTGTGCGCGGCCCTCCTCGGAGCGAGCATTCTGCGCAAAGATGTCGAGGATCACCGCGGTTCGATCGATCGCCGTGCGGCCAAGGATCTTTTCAAGGTTCCGCTGCTGCGCGGGAGTAAGTTCCTCATCAAAGACCACCGTGTCCGCATCGACAGCGAGACAGATCTCATGCAGCTCATCGACCTTTCCCTTGCCGATCAACGTTGCGGGATCGAGCGATTCTCGAGTCTGAATGATGCGCGCCGCCTCATCAGCTCCGGCGGTATCGATCAATAGGCTGAGTTCGTCGAGACTGTCTTCGACCTCCTCCAACTTTCTTGGCCAGCTAACAACACCTACGAGCACAATCCGCTCTCGAAAACTTCGTTCAATCAGGCTCACTCTTGGGACATCAAAACATGAAGAAGCGATTCGAGATCTATCTGTTCAATCGTGATCGTGGCGATGCGACGCGCATCGCCAGTGAGCTTGACTTCGGGCGAGCTTGCTGGTCCAACAAGCTCCACGGTGACACTTCCACCCGGATTGTGCACCTGTACGACGTCGTCGACAAGACCGGCGAGGCGAACCGCAGCAGCAGCAGCAGCTGATCCGCTACCACAGGCCAAGGTAAATCCCGATCCTCGCTCCCAAGTATCGATCGAGAGCTCATCACGACTGGAAGGTACCTCGACAAGTTCAACGTTTTGCCCACCGACAACCGCGGTCTCAAGATCTGGTCCGATCTCGGTGACAACGAGGTCGTCTGGCTGCTCGCCAATTAACACAAGGTGAGGATTGCCGATGCTGACCCCATAGGCCTTGCGCGTTTCGCGATCGAACTCCGCACGTCGGGTGATCGTCGCTGTTCCCATGCCAACTTCAATATTTGCGCTGCCAGTCGACCCTTTCGCCAACAGACGCGCGGAGCTCTCGCCGACAATGGTCTCGATCGTCATTTCGTCACGGTCAACGAGTCCATGATCCATTGCTGCCAACACCGCACAGCGCATCCCGTTTCCCGAGGTCTCAGCGATCGATCCGTCGGCATTGCGGAGCTCCATCAAGAGGTCACCGTTACCACGAGGGCGAGAGAGTCGGAGCAGACCATCCGCACCGATGCCAAGGTGACGATCACAAAGTGCGCGAGCAATCTCCGCGTCGAACCGAAGCTCACGCGTCGGATCGATAAGGACTAAAAAATCGTTCCCAAGTCCCTCATACTTGTCGAGTGTTAGTGCCGGCACTTCGCCATTGTTCCACGATCAGCGTGACCGTCAGGCCACCTACTCTCCATTATTTGGATCCCGATCGAAACAGATCATCCAAGCGATCGACGAGATTGACGTCGAGTGCATCCATCCAGATCACTCGGGGATCTCGTCGGAACCACGCCTCCTGTCGCTTGGCGAAGCGTTTTGTTCGGCTGATAATAATTGCGCGTGCCTCTTCAAGTGAACTTTTCCCCTCGAGATATGCAATGAGCTCGCGATAGCCAAGTGCCTGAGCAGCGGTCCTCGACAACCCACCAAAATCTCGTCTGATCGCTGCAACCTCATCGAGGAAGCCCGCCTCTAGCTGCCTGTTCAACCGCTGCTCGATCCGCTGGCCGAGTTCTGACCTTGAGATCAACAGTCCAGCGAGGAGGACCTCCGTTGGCTCGTAGTTGGTCATCCCAGTTCCAAACGAGCTAAAGGGCTGACCACTTCCCTTCGTCACCTCGAGGGCTCTTAGCAGCCGGCGCTCATTCGAGGGAGAGATCCGTGCTGCTCCGACCGGATCGAGCAGGGACAACTCGCTGTGGAGTTCTTCGAGTCCGTGGGGTTGTGCCGCTCGCTGTGCAAGTTCGGCTGCAACCTCGCTGTACTGGCCGGCAAGCTCCAAACCATCGACGACAGCTCGGTGATAGAGGCCGGTCCCTCCAACGTACAACGCACGGTGTTCCCGTCCGTCAATCTCGCCTCGTGCTCGAAGCGCAGCATCTTGGAACTGTGCGACGGAGTACTCCTCATCAGGATCGATGAGATCGATAAGGTGCCAGTTCAGTCCAATTCGTTCGTCACGGGTTGGTTTCGCCGTGCCGATATCGAGGCGACGGTAAACCGCCATCGCGTCGACGCTGAGAAGCTCGACATCGTCGTACCGCCGCGCAAGAGCAACCGCGGCAGCGGTCTTTCCCGAGGCGGTCGGGCCAATGAGTGCGAGACTGCGTCCAGTCACTCGGTGATCGTATCGTTCGCGGATTCGGAGCGGCTGACCTGGTCTTTGACCCCACACTCGCCCGCTGAAGAGTTGACGCACACCGCCGTGGCGACCGATCGAGACCGATCCGACACTTGCGCATTTTGCACGTTTCGCCCCTTCTCCACCCAACATCGATTGTCGATGAGGGGTAGGCGGGTCTTACTTCTAAGCCGCACCATGCTCAGCAACCAAAGGATGCTTTACGTGGGTCGTTTCGCCTGCGACTGGCATCGACTTGCAACCACAGACCCGCTCCGAGTCCACTTCGAGAAAGTCTAGGCATATTTTGTGGCCGATCGACCTCAAGAGTTGTCCCCATTTTGGCCGTTGTCCTCGTTCTTCTGGCTCGATCCGCTCACCAACGCTTCGACTAGCCAGCGCAAATAAATTCCCTTTAACTACCATTATTTATATTATTAATTAATTATAGGCGGCTAACTACTATTAATTAGCCAAGTAAAGTGACATCACCGCGCGAGCTGACTTTGCCCAATCCTTTTAAGATATAGAATTATCATTATTATGGCCATATCAATAATTAAAGGATTTAAATATGGTAATTAACAGGAATAGATCGATAGAGGAAGATGAGCAGGAGCTCGGCGGCCAGCTCCGGCGCACGCGCATCGCACAGAACCTTGATCAGGCCACACTTGCCCGAAAGGCCGACGTATCGATCGCGGCGCTGAGGAACCTCGAAAACGGCAGGGGCTCCAGCCTCAAGACCGTCATCAAGATCGTGCG
>CAIVND010000106.1 GCA_903907185.1 uncultured Acidimicrobiaceae bacterium | reverse complement strand
GGACTCATGGACAAGCGTTGGCTTGAACCACAGAAGTCCGTTCGGGCGACCGTTGTAGATCGCGACGTGTTGGTTCTTGTCGATCCCGATGAAGTAGGTCGCTTTGTTAAACCAGACCACTGATCCCGCGGTTCCAGCGATGATGAGAATGAGGAGAAAGATAACGAGCGCGACGCGAAAGGTAATGATCTGCTCTGCAAGACCGGTGTGCGAGGTCTCGGGTGCGCGGGGAGCTCTAGTCGATCTCGGCGCCTTTGGCTTTTTGATTAGCGGCAGCGCTTTTGTGGTGCGCTGTGCCGGTTGGCTTAGGGTTGTTGCTGCAACCAATGGGGGTGCTGACGAAAGTTGTGTCAATTCAGATTGCTCGGCCGAGTCGGTGACAGGCGGAGGCACCAGATTCTCGCTCTCGAGCGGAGCTGGCACGATTGCAAGATCACCAGGTCGGCCCTTTGATCTGCCGCGACTCTTTACAGGAGAGTTGGCACCTACGAGAACGTCAGCTACGACGACGGTGATGTTGTCGTTTCCTCCGTGGTCGAGTGCACGACGGATGAGCGCGTAAGCAGCGTCTGCCGGCTCGCTGTTTGCCGAAAGAATCTCGCAGATGACCTCTTCCGTGCACTCGTTTGTTAGACCGTCGCTGCATAAAAGGAGACGGGTGCCAATGACAGGATCAAGCGTCCATGAATCCGCCTCGACGCGATCGTCGATCCCTACGGCGCGAGTGAGTACGTGACGGTAGGGATGGACGTCTGCCTCCGCCTCAGTGATCTCACCTTGACGAAGTAGTTCTTCGACGAGGCTGTGGTCTTCGGTGAGCCGCACGAGCTCACCATCTTCGAGGAGGTACGCGCGTGAATCACCAACATTAATAAGTGCAATCTTTTCGGCATTTCGATGTGGGACGAGTGCCATTGCGACCAACGTGGTCCCCATGCCGCGGAGTTCTTCGCTCTCCTCTGCACGGTCAAAGATCTCTCGATTGACGCTCTTCGCACCAGCAAGGAGTCCCCTCGCGTTCGGCGTCTCGGAGAATGCTTGAATAAGTCCCGAGACCGCAGTTGCTGCGGCGACTTCGCCGCTGGCATGGCCTCCCATACCGTCCGCAACGATGCAGAGACGTTCAGCGGCGTAACAGGCATCCTGATTCGTCGCGCGGGCATTTCCGACGTCAGTAGCACTTGCCGCGTGGAAGGTCGCCATCGATACTCGTCGGACGCTTAGCGTCTGACCTCGAAGACTGTGCTCCCAATCTGGACAACATCGCCGCGGTCGACAATTACCGGGCCATCGATGAGTTCGTTGTTGACCTTTGTGCCATTCGTCGATCCGAGGTCTTCGATGATGACGTCCTCGCCCTGTTGAAAGATTCGCGCATGCAACGAGGACGCGTAGGTGTCTCCCTGAAGAGGAATACTGCAGGTCTCGTTGCGACCAAAGGTCAGATCTCCGCTTAGTTCGATGGTTTCGCCCCGATAGGTACCCTCGGTGAAGCGAAGTTTTGCTGGTGGTTGTGCCTCGAGCGTGCCGTCAAACCGCTCTGGGCCAGAGTGGCGATCGGATCGTGATCTGCGAGCATCGACGAGAACCATCCGCGCTGCGTAGACAAAGAAAAGCCAAAGGATCGCGAGGAAGAAGTACTTTAAGATCTCCAAAAGACCGTGGGACATCTAGGCAGCTTCCTTAATGTGCTTCAAAACGAAGTTGGGTCGCTCCGATGCTGATGACGTCGCCATCGATGAGATGATGCTGATTTACCGTCACCGCATTCACTTTGGTGCCGTTTCGAGAGGAGAGATCCGATATCCAAACCACGTTTGCCTGAACTTGGATCTCGGCATGATGGCGGGAGGAGTGGGTGTCGTCGATCTGGATCTGGCAGTCGCTGCTTCTTCCAATAAGTAGCGGCTCCTGGCCGATTCCGACGCGTTTTCCGTCGGAGAGAATGAGGGCACCAAAGACCTCCTCCTCGCTGTCGAGAACCGATGCCTTGATGTTGAAGGTGGAGTTCGATAACGAGCGATCCACTCCGATACTTACCTCAACCGGACCGATGAAGCTATAGCGAGAGCTGTGGGCATGTTCCTGAGCTCCGTCAACGAGTTCAGAGGCGAGGACATCAATGAGAGAGCCAAGACGTTCAAAATCATCTCGTGCAAGGTTTACCTCGAAGATGTTAGGTGCGATGAGCCCACGAACAGTAACCGTGCGATGCAGGTCCATCTCGCGTTTGAGTCGTTTACCGATCTCGATCGGCTGAAGCTGGCCGCGAAATGCTTTGGCAAAGGTTCCCTCTACGAGTCGCTCAAGCCGCCGCTCAAACTGCTCAATCCCCATGCCAATAACACTACCTGTGCTGTCGTCGGAGTATTTAGCGTGCACTAGCCTGACTACGAACGTCGGGCGAGTGGCGGAATTGGTAGACGCGCAGGATTCAGGTTCCTGTGTCCGTAAGGATGTGTGGGTTCGAGTCCCATCTTGCCCACTCTGAGATGTTTCAGGGTTTCGTAGACACGCGAACCCTCAGAACCTACATTTTCTTTGGTCGATTGCTTGTTCACCTCGAATCCAGCGTGAGGTGTTCTCAGTTTGTCGCCGAATTGCCTTTCATGGATTCTCCTGAGTGAAAGGCTGGCTGGGATCGATCTGGCGAGATCACTGTCTTTCCGTTTCACCGTCGTTGCTGACTGACCTGCGGATAGAGCAACGGAACTGCCGGTGTTATGCCGAGTATCTGCAGTGCAAAGATGGAGGAGGCAACTTTTTAAAATGGTGAGGCCTAGTCTCGTGGGATCACATCAATGACCTCAACGGCGAACCGGCAAGCCACGTATGGAGCACTTCTCCATGTGGCGGGATTTATCCCGCTCACGCTGAGTTCGCTCTTTGGCCGAATGGCTACGCAGATGTTTTCGGTTCTTATCGTGCTCTTCGTTCTCGGTACGGGTCACTCATCAGCGCTCTCGGGTGTCGTGATTCTCGTCAGTCAGATTCCAGGGATTCTTATCAGTCCAATTGCGGGAGCACTTCTTGAACGAAGTGGAAAAGTTGGATTGATGTCGCTCGACTATTTCGTGGCGGCACTCTCAATGGCTCTCATCAGTGTTCTTTCGTTACTTCACCATCTTGGAACGACCTCGTTACTCGTGATCGTTGCGATCAGTTCACTGACACAACCCCTCAGCCGTGTTGGAGGTAGAACGCTCTATCCAATTCTTGTGCCGCGTGATCTGTGGGATCGATCGAATGCACTCGACAGTGGAACCTTTGTTATCGCAACAGTGCTTGGGCCAGGAATCGCTGGTGTTGCGGTATTGCTCGTTGGTGTTCGCTGGTCGCTCTTCGTTCCAGCGGTGCTCTTTCTTTCTGCAGCCGCTTCACTTTGGTGGATCAAGTTGCCTCATATCACAACTGAGCACCGTACGACCGTGCTCGGTGATGCGCTCGCGGGCATTAACTACGTCGTGCGTTCTCGAGTACTGCGAATGTTGGCCGGCACGATGACGATCTACAACATGGGTGCTGGAGCACTGACCGTTGCGATACCGGTTGTGGTTTTGCATCGTCTCCACGGGGGTTCAGAGAGCGTTGGACTGTTCTTTGGAATCATGGGCCTCTCGGCGTTCATCGCCGGCCTCGTAATCGGAAGGTTTGGCACGGAGCGGCGAGAACGATACGTACTCGCCGCTGGTTGTGGCGAAACTGCAGTGGCTCTTTCGCTTCTCGCCTTCGCGCACAGTGCCGTGCTCGTTGGGGTTGAAGTTGCACTTTGTGGCATTGCAAATGGACCGTTAGTTGTCGCAATGTTTTCACTGCGCCAACGCGCGACGGAGCCAGAGTGGTTTGGTCGGGCGTTTTCGGTGTCGATGAATCTGAACTTTTCGGGCTATCCCATTGGTTCTGCTATCGCTGGGTTACTACTCACTCACTCAATTGAGGTTGCGTGTGTCGCTGCTGCAATCTTCGCTCTTATCGGTGGCATCTGGCCGGCTGTCCTGCCGGCACGGTTTTACGAACCGACGCATCACGAGCACGCGATGACCATCGCAGATGATCAAGTGCTCGGTCAAGATGTATCTGATGATTAGGTATCACCCACGGTTTGTGTGGCTGTCGCTACCTCGTGAGAGCGGTGCCGTGGACAGGGGAATGGAGATTCGACGGTTCGTGTTTGGCACGATGGTATTGGCGCTTTCAATCGTTGGTGCGACGTCGAGCTCGGTCTTTGGTTCATCGGGTGTCTTTCGCACCGATCACGGTCAACCACTTAACAATCTTTCTCTCACTCCTGGTGCAACGTTCAAGGTTTCCGCGGCAACGATCTGCCGTTCTGGCTACTCGCGAAGCGTTCGTGATGTGCCAGAGTCAGAGAAAAAGCAGGTCTACCGGGAGTACGGGATCATTCACCGCACAAGCGGTGAGTACGAGGTCGACCATCTGATCTCCTTAGAACTTGGTGGCAACAATGCCATCGGCAATCTTTGGCCTGAGCTCAATGATCATCCGCACGGTTATCTCAACAGTAAGGACATCCTCGAGAATCGCTTGCATGCCCTTGTCTGTAGTGGTCAGTTGGGACTCAAAGTTGCTCAAAGCGCAATCGCAAAGGATTGGGTCTCGGCCTACCACCGCTACCTCGGAGTGTGGCCGGCGCCAATCGATGCGTCGGTCCCTACCGCGTTGGTCCCAACAACGACCCCAGTGACAACGACGGAAGTGACAACTCCCCACGTCGGTATCCAGGTGCTATCGGCACCTATCTCGGTGGAACCGGGCGAGACAGCAACGCTACGCGTTCACTCGTCGATGTCCAATGATCACTGTTCACTCAACGTGACGTTGCCGAGTGGTACAACAAGCCAATCACAGGGACTTGGTGCGACCATCGCCGATGCCAGCGGATCTGTGGTCTGGTCGTGGTTGATCGGTACCCGCACTGGTGCCGGAGTCGCGCACCTATCGGTCTCGTGCGAAGCGGGCGGTCTGAATCTGCCCCTGACGATTAGCTAGGTACCGCCGACCGTTTCATTCGCTTTTAGTGGATAAATCCGATCACAAGGACAATGGGTACGACTGCCACGAGGGCAAGCGTGAGGTCCGCGGTAATTGCAATGACCGACTTTGTGTGGTCAGAGATGCGGATGTGAAACGGCGTCCATAGTTCGCCAGTTTCGGTGTAGAGCGAACGACCCATTTCCGACCTCCCCAGATGAGGTGCAGAAGATACCTATCGAGTCTGTCAGGACTTAGGCACGTATCTTCCCACGTCAGGAGCATATTCCTCGAGGTTCGAATGTCAATGGATCCGCGAGCAACCCATCTCTTGATCGAACCGATCACCGGGCGCTTCGACCAAGGATTGGATCGAGGGAAAACTCTCGGTTGGAACGGCACCGTCTGGCCAATAGCCCTAGTTAGCGACGGGGACGATCTCGGCCGTCGTGTGCTGGGCCAGTCCATGTCCGTCCCGAAAATCGCCAGGTGGTGCCACGCTCGCGCCACAATGATCGGACCCCGGATCGAGCGCTGGCGAGATCTTGTGCGCAAAGTTGGGTGATCGCGGCGGTTAAGACCGTCATCATCTCGTCATCTGGCGCAAGACGATCGGTTGTCTCGCTCGCCCGCTCGATCACAGCGGGATATTTCCGTGCTTGCGCCGTGGGAGATCCTCGCGCTTGGTGATCAGGAGGTCGAGACTTTCACACAGGACCTGTCGAGTCTCAGCCGGATCGATGACATCATCGATGTAACCCCGCTCTGCCGCGATATATGGGCTAGTAAAGCGCTTCGCGTACTCGGCGACGAGTTCGGCCTTTCGAGCGACAGGATCTTCGGCATCAGCGAGCTCGCGACGGTGGACGATCTCCACCGCGCCCTGTGGTCCCATGACCGCTAACTCAGCGGTTGGCCACGCGAACGAGAGATCTGATCCAATCGATTTGGAGTCCATGACGAGATAGGCGCCGCCATATGCCTTGCGGGTGATGATCTGAATCCGCGGGACCGTGGCCTCACAGTAGGCATAGAGCAGCTTGGCACCGTGTCGGATAATTCCGCCATACTCCTGATCGGTTCCCGGCATAAAACCCGGAACATCAACAAAGGTGATGAGCGGGATATTGAATGCGTCGCAGGTCCGGACAAAGCGTCCGCCCTTCTCTGCGGAGTCAATATCGAGCACGCCTGCCAGCACCTGCGGCTGGTT
>CAIVND010000105.1 GCA_903907185.1 uncultured Acidimicrobiaceae bacterium | reverse complement strand
CGATCGCAGGGAGGAGCTCTTCTTTTTGAAAGGGCTTGACGAGATAGGCAAGCGCTCCCGCGTCCCGTGCCTGATCAACAAGGTCACGTTGACTGAACGCCGTCAAGATCAATACCGCCGTCCAATTGTCACTCGAGATCTCACGCGCCGCCGCAAGTCCATCCATGCCCGGCATCTTGATGTCCAAGATGACAAGGTCAGGCCGATGCTGGCGGACCAATGCAACGGCTTCGTCCCCACGTCCAGCCTCACCGACGACTGAGTAGCCCTCCTCTTCAAGGATCTCTCGGAGGTCAAGACGGACGATTGCTTCGTCCTCAGCGATTACTACAGTCCGTGCCAACGCGGTGTGCTCCTTCAATAATTCGACAGTCACTCAGTCTCGACCGATGAACACTGGATTGAGAATCGAGAACCTGAAGTGGCTCGTTCTCGCTTCTCCATCAGCCTACGAGCTTTGCAAGGAGCATATCTTTTGTGCTCACAAGCTCATTTACCTCTTGGGTGGCCCTCTCATGACGGATCTGTAGTTCGTGCAGTCTCCGGCGTGCCTCGCCATGCTCACGTTGGGCCAGGGGCGTCTCCGCGAGAGCGACTCGAGCGTTGGCCTCCTCAAAGATGTGCTGGGCATCCATCAGCTGGATCGCAACGAGCTCAAGTTCAGCACGTCGAACATCGAGGATGGCATGAACATCAAAGAGCTGCTGCTCGACCATCACAAAGTGCTCGGGGACATGGTGCTCGGAACCATCGCGACCCGGGAGGTGATCCTCTGGCTCATTGTGTTGTGATGTTGCCGTCTGCATAGGGGGGACAGTTTAGGACCTTGACAGGAGGGTTCAGGGCGTCGGGAAGCGGTGGACCCGAACGGTGTGGGCGTCGAGCACATCCTCCCGTATCGAAACACCAAGTCCAGGACCCTCCGGGAGTGCTATTCGGCCAGAGTGAACCTCGTGGGCCTGGGTCAGATCGGGCGAGAAATAGCGTTCAGATCCCCCAAGATCACCCGGTAGGTCAAAACCGGGTAGTGCCCCCACCGCAAGTGCAGCAGCCCGACCAATGCCTGACTCGAGCATCCCGCCGATCGCAAGGTGAAGACCCTCATCCACGCAGAGATCATGCATAGCGCTCGCCACTAAAACGCCACCAACTCGAGCTGGCTTGACCGAGATTCCACCACAGGCCTTGAGTTCGATGGCAACTCGGAGCGCCCCCATCGAGACAATCGACTCGTCGAGGAAGATTGGCGTTTCAAAGTCTCGGACAAGCTCCGCATGCGCCGAAAGTTCATCGGGTCCATAGGGCTGTTCGATAAGCGAAAGCCCGAGGCCATCGAGTGCTCGAAGTACCTCGCGATGCTCCGAGTTGTGTGGGTCGTAGGCACCATTGGCATCCACAGCGAGCGCGACCTGGGGAAAGGTTGCACCGAGAGCGGTCAGTACCTCAAGGTCTGCTCCAGGTGCGATCTTGACCTTCAAGCGTTGATAGCCCCCATCGACTGCGATCTGAGCGGCCGCGATTACCGCATCTGGACTCCCGATGCTGAGATTTGCACCAGCAAAGACGCTCGTCTTTGTTGCCCCGAGGAACTCGCCGAGCGCGATACCCTGCTCACGAAGCGAGGCATCAAGGAGTGCCATCTCAAGTGCTGCCTTAGCCATTGGATGGCCGCGAACCTCATTGAGCACCTGCAGCTGGCTCAACACGTCGAGGTCCGTTCCTACTGTTCGCATCAGTCGTGGAATCAGGTGCTCGACGAGCACCGCCTCAGCACCTGCCGCGTACTCCTCGGTGTAGGTCGGCGCCGCAAGCGCAGAGCATTCGCCGATTCCATCAGCAGTTTCAGTCACGATCCGAACCACGGTGATCGGTCGGAACGCGTACTCGCCGACACTGGTCCGCAGTGGATTCACCAGCGTGAGATCGAGCGCACGAAGTTCAATGCTGTTGATGCGCATCTGTTCAGCCTCTCATCCTCCTAGCGACGCCGTCGATCGCTTCAAGGCGAGAGGCGGGTCAGGTAACGTAGTGCGATTGCCCGGGTGGCGGAATGGTAGACGCGGTGGACTCAAAATCCACTATCTGAAAGGGTGTGCGGGTTCGACTCCCGCCCCGGGCACAAACCGAATGTTCCTAGAGGTCGAGTGTGATGCTCACGGGACAGTGATCGCTTCCCATAATCTCCGCATGGATCTCGGCGTTGGTGATATGAGAGCGAAGACTCTCCGAGACCAAGAAGTAGTCGATCCTCCACCCAACGTTGCGCTCGCGTGCCTTTGCAAAATTTGACCACCAGCTATAAAACCCGTTTCCCTGATGAAACATCCGAAAGGTGTCGATAAAGCCCGCATCGAGAAAGTTCTGGAATCCCTGGCGCTCCTCGTTGGTAAAGCCCTTCTTTCCAACATTTGGCTTGGGATTGGCAAGATCATCAGGGGTGTGAGCCACGTTGAGGTCGCCGCAGAAGATCACGGGCTTGGTCTCCTCCAACTTTTTCGCATAGCCAAGAAACGCAGGGTCCCACTGCTGATGGCGAAGAACCAACCGGCCGAGGTCGTCCTTCGCGTTTGGCGTGTAGGCAGTGACGAGGAAGAACTTCTCGTATTCGGCGGTGAGGACTCTTCCCTCGGTATTTGGGTCGCCAAAGGCATCGCCGACGACCCCATGCTTCAAGATCACCTCATCAGAGAGTCCGTTGACCACCCGCAACGGAGCAGGTTTCGAGAAGATCGCGGTCCCCGAATAGCCCTTCTTCTCTGCAGAGTTCCAATAGATGTCATATCCGGGAAGGTCGATAGTCACCTGTTCTGCCTGCGCCTTCGTCTCTTGTAGACAGAGCACATCGGGATCGATCGCCCCAAGAAATGGGGCAAAGAGATCCTTTCGGATGACCGCCCTGATGCCGTTCACGTTCCACGAGACAATCCGCATCTGCGTAACGGTAGCAAGCGTCAGAGGTACTAGCCAGCATGCGAGCCGATCGATCGCACACCTCGTCCTCGCGGCTCGCAACATCACGTTTCTGGTTCAGGTGAGGCCAAACGACAATTCTCCTCTAAAGTCGCTCACAGGGATTTCGGCCTTCATTCAGGTCGAAACCAACGAGGGACAGGATGTAACCATCTCGTCCGTCGCAAGGTCTAACAGATGGGTTCTTTTGACCCGATCGACATTGAACTAGGGGCGAAAGGGAGGACCACTTGCCGGCGTTTACCTTCCCGGGCCAGGGTTCCCAGCGCCCAGGCATGGGACTGAGCTGGACCGATCACCCCTCCTGGGAGTTGGTCGCTGCAGCAAGTGATGTTGTCGATCGAGACGTGGCACACCTACTTCTCGAAGCCGATCAAGAGACACTCACCAGCACCGAGAACGCGCAGTTGGCAACTTTTGTTCTCAGTTTGGTTATCTTGGATGCCTCAGAACGCCTCGGACTTTCGCCGACGTTCTGTGCTGGCCACTCACTCGGTGAATACAGCGCGCTCGTCGCGGCAGGTTCACTCTCGTTTGAGGATGGCGTTCGACTGGTAAACGAACGTGGCCTCGCAATGCGCACGGCCGCAGAGAATACAACGGGCTCGATGATGGCTGTGCTTGGTCTCGATGATGACAGTGTTCAGGCAGCGTGTATGCGTGCTGAGGGTGATGTCTGGGTGGCAAACTTCAATGCACCCGGACAGGTGGTAATCGCTGGTGCTCCCGACGATCTTGAACGCGCCGCGGTGATTGCCAAAGACCTCGGTGCAAAACGCGCCATGTCCTTTCCTGTTGGTGGTGCATTTCACACGCCATTCATGGCACCAGCACGCGAACACCTGCGAAAAGCACTCGCGTCGGTCGCATTTCGAGAGTTAGATCCACCAGTCGTTGCCAACGTCGACGCGCGATTCCATCAGGATCCAGCCGAGTGGCCAAGCCTGCTCTCCGCACAACTTTGCAGTCCCGTTCGGTGGAGACAGAGCCTTGATCTTCTCTATGAATCTGGCGCACGCACCTTCATCGAACTTGGTCCAGGAGCGGTGCTCACCTCACTCGCAAAACGCACCCTTGAGGGCGAATTCAACTCCTACAGCGTCTCGACCCCTGAGGAGCTTGAGTCGGTTGTCGGTGCGATCGCCGGCTCAAAGGCAGCGCAGGCAAAGGAGAGTCAGCGAAGCGCTGGCTTTTTTATGGCCGAACGTCTCGTCGTGGCCCCAGGAACCGGACCCTTCCGGCCAGCAGATGAGTTCGTCTCCGCCTCACCGACGCTCGATGCGAACGAACCCGAACCTGAGGGCCTCATGGTCCACGTCGGTGATCTGATCGGATGGGTTGGCGAGCTAGAGATCCGCTCTCCCTTTGCTGGCGACCTTCAGGGGATCATCGTGCTCGCAGGCGAACGGGTAACTGCTGGGCAGCCGGTTGCCTGGCTCCGCACCGCACCCGAGAGTGCACCGGCATATCAATCACGACGGGAGTCATAGTGGGCGGTTCAATTGTTGGCTGGGGAGCTCACCTCCCCGAATTGGTTGTCACGAACCATGACTTTGCGAAACGTCTCGATACCTCGGATGAGTGGATCACTGAACGCACCGGTATCGAAGAGCGTCGTATGGGTGGCGTGTGTTCGACCATGGCGATCGAGGCAGGCAAGATCGCTATGGCCCGTGCCGGAGTCACCGGCAAAGAGATCGACATCCTCATCCTTGCAACCACATCGCCTGATCAGGCCATTCCAGCGACCTCCTCTCGGGTCCATGCTGAACTTGGTCTCAGCGGCGGTGCGTTCGATCTCAACGCCGCCTGTGCTGGTTTCGCCTACGCCCTCGTTACCGCCGATGGCCTTCTCAAGACCGGACATCGATGTGCACTCGTGATCGGTTCGGACACACTTTCGAGCGCGACCGACCAAGAGGATCGTTCAACAGCCATTCTCTTTGGCGACGGTGCTGCCGCGGTGGTCATCAAAGCGGATGATTCGCCAAACTTCATCGTGGCCTACGACCTCGGCGTCGATGGCACCCTCGGCGACCTGCTCTACCAAAATCACGGTGGCTACATTCACATGGATGGCCGTGAGGTCTTTCGCCGAGCGGTGCGGGCCGAGGTGGACTCGATCTCAACCGTCCTTGAACGCGCTGACCTGAAGCCGTCAGATATCTCTCTCTTTGTGCCACATCAGGCAAACCTTCGAATCATTGAGGCCGTCAACCAGCGAGTTGGTTTCTCGATCGATAACACCGCAGTCGTTGTCGACAAGACCGACAACACCAGTGCTGCCTCAATTCCACTCGCTCTCGTTGCCGCTGCAGACGCCGGTCGCCTTCATGAGGGTGACTACGTGCTGATGTCGGGATTCGGGGCTGGGATGACCTGGGCATCAGCGATCATTCAATGGGGTCCGACCAAGTGACCGAGGTTCCAACTTCTCGGGTCGCACTCGTTACCGGTGGCTCGCGGGGCATTGGACTTGCCTGTGCTCGCGCTCTTCAGCTCGCCGGAGACACCGTCATCGTCACCTACAAGAATGCCGCCCCCACCGAGCTCGACGGACCGACAGGAACCAAGCCACTGGTTGCGCTTCGCTGTGATGTCACCGTTCCAACCGATGTTGAGGGGCTCTTTGAGCAGATCGAGGGCACTCATGGAACCGTTGAACTGCTGATCTGCTCAGCTGGAATCACCGATGATGCGCTGCTGCTTCGGATGGGAGAGGAGCGATGGTCAAATGTGATCGATACCAACCTCACCGCCTGTTACCGCGTCACCAAACGGGCGATCGCGGGGATGATCAAGGGTCGTCGTGGACGCATCGTGCTGATTGGATCGGTTGTCGGCATGCTTGGCAACGCTGGCCAGACCAACTATTCAGCGGCAAAGGCCGGTCTCATTGGTTTCGCCCGGGCGCTCTCTCGCGAGGTCGCAAGCCGCAATATCACCGTTAACGTGATCGCTCCAGGATTCATCGAAACCGATATGACGTCATCGATCAGCGAATCCCAACGGGAGGCGATGGTAAAAAATATTCCACTCGGGCGACTGGGTGGGCCCAATGAGGTCGCAGCAGGGGTAAGTTACCTCACCGGCCCCCTTGGCGGCTACGTAACCGGGTCGGTGCTTGCCATCGACGGAGGGCTGGGAATGGGCTACTAGATCGATCCAGATGGCCAGTATCTTCGACAGCAAAACAGAGTCGGCGAGATACCCAGTCACAGCAGATTTTTGTTTTACGCTTTACCAACACATTGTGAGACAGGCTCACCAAAAGTGAGTGCAATCGAAACCAGCAAAAGGAGACCACCATGGCAGATGAAGCCACCTTCGAGAAGTTCAAGGCCTGTGCCGTTGAGGTACTCCAAGTTCCCGGCGAGAAGGTAACCCTTGAGGCAAGTTTCGCTGACGACCTCGACGCCGACAGCCTCGACCTTGTTGAGTTCGTGATGGCGCTTGAGGAGACCTTTGATATTACGGTCGCCGAATCAGAGCTTGAAGGAGTTGGCACGATCGGCCAGGCCTACGAACTCGTCACCTCAAAGCTCTAATGTCAAAAAGCGTCTCGGTGCGCAGAGTCGTCATCACCGGTCTCGGTGTGATCTCCTGCGTGGGGACGGGGAACGACACGTTTTTTAAGGGTCTTCTCGGCGAGGCTCCGATCGGCAACCGCCAGGTCACCGATTTCGATCCGCTCGACTACTTCGATCCAAAAGAGGCGCGCCAGACCGACCGGTTCGCGCAGCTCTCACTCGCGTCTGCGAAACTCGCACTCGACGACGCGGGTGAACTTGCCATCGACCCGATGCGCATCGGTGTTATCTACGCGACCGGCGTCGGTGGTCTCGAGACCCTGCAGGAGCAGATCAGCACACTCGCGGTGAAAGGACCACGGCGAGTCTCGCCGCGTCTCGTACCGATGATGATGGCAAACGCTGGAGCAGCCGCGATCTCCATGCGCTTTGGATTCCGTGGACCCTGCGAGACCGTTGTCACCGCCTGTGCATCCGGTACACACGCCATCGGCAATGCGATGCGTCTCATCCAATACGGACGTTGTGACGCCGTGGTTACCGGTGGCGCTGAGGCGGGAATGACCGCGGTTGGCGAACAGCCGTCGATCGGCGTCACTGCCTTTGGCAACATGACCGCGCTCTCAACCTCGGGATTTTCTCGGCCCTACGATGTGCGCCGAGATGGATTTGTGATTGGCGAGGGTGGCGCAGCACTGATCCTCGAGGAGTACGAGCACGCGAAGGCACGTGGTGCGCACATCTATGCCGAGCTCATCGGCGCGGCGTCGACCGCCGATGCCCATCACATCACCGCTCCCGCACCCGGTGGAGTTGGGGCGATCTCCGCGATGGAACTCGCCCTCGAAGATGCCGGCATCACACCAGCAGAGGTGACCCACATCAACGGACACGGCACCTCTACCCCGCTCAATGATCTCGCCGAGTCCCAGGCGATCGTGCACGTGTTCGGCGAGAACGGCCCACCCGTGACATCGATCAAGGGAATCACCGGACACTCCCTCGGTGCCTCAGGTGCCATTGAGGCCGTCTGTGTCGCGCTCACCATCGAACGCGGAATCATCCCCCCAACGGTTGGCTGTGACGAGCTCGACCCGGAGATCACCATCGATGTTGTGCGTGGAGAACCCCGCGAATTCACCCCTGGTCCGGTGCTCTCAAACAGCTTCGGGTTTGGCGGACACAACGGCTGTTTGATCATCGCGCCACTCGTCGATTAGCGAGGCCCGTCTCTCCACCGCTACGGCTTGAGGGTGGTCCAGATCATCTTCGCGATGGCATTGACGGTGTCAATGCCATACACCTCGTTCGGGTTGTTCGACGTCATGATGGCGGCAAGATAGAACCGGTTGCCGAGGTGAACATATCCGTCGGAGTTGATCTGCCACCCGGTTTTCTCCGGGTAGTAGCCATCCTTCAGACCAATAGTTGCCGAAGGAGGCGGGCCAGATCCAAGACCAAAACGCTCCGCGGTGTCGACATGTTGCATGAGGAGCTGCTCATAGCTACGCGAGCTGTCGTTAAGAATTCTGTTCGGCAGTGCGATCGCCTTCAACAACGCGAGCTGATCAAGCGGTGTCGTAAGAACGTCACCCCACGACCAACTCTCCGTCGTCTGTATAAATCCAAGTAGTCGGTCAAAGGCGTAGATCGCTGGCTCCTGACCGATCTCGACAAAGAGATTCTGGGCAGCCTTATTATCGGACTCTTCAACCATTGATGTAGCTAAAGCTCGTTCCGCCGTCGTAAGCGAACGATGTTCCGTCTGCGCTTGGGCAAGTAGAGCGGCCAGGATATCGATCTTGATCATCGAGGCCGTTAGTTCTGGAGTGTTTGGGCGATAGAGATAGGTCTGTCCACTCGCAACGTCATAGACCGCTGCAGTTACCTTGTTCTTCCTCGTGTTGAGGTAGGTGGCCATCGCCGGCGACGTGAACGGATTCACTCCATTCACCAGTGTCGTCGATGTAGAAGTCGAAGTTGATGTCGTGCCCGGTGTCGTCGGGTGCCCGGTCGCCGAGGTCTGCATCGGCGCCAGGAATCCGAGCGGAAGCAACAGCACGGGGAGAGCAATCAGCAAAATCTTTTTTGTTCTCCGCACCGTTCTATCGTAGCGATTAGGACATAATGCGCGTTGGCCATACCTCATTTAGGGCGATGCCAAGTTCGAAGAGCAGCGCGCGAAGTGTTGCAGGAGAGAGACCCATGACATTGAGCGCGTCACCGGAAATGTTGTCAATAAATGGCGCACTCATTCCCTCAAGGGTAAATCCGCCAGCAGCAAAGAGTGACTCCCCTGTCAAAAGATAGGTATCGAGCTCGGCAGAAGTTGGAGTACCAAAGGTCACTTCGGTCTTTGCTACGCGAAATGCCATTGCGTCCGACCGACGATCGATGACGCAGTGTCCCGTCATGAGCGTCGCAGTTCGACCGGAGAGCAGTTGCCAGTTCGTGCGCGCTTGATCGATACTGCTTGGCTTTCCAAGCCCTACGCCGTCAAGATCTAAGAGCGAATCGCAGCCAACGATGACAGCATCGCGAAGTCCTTGAGCCACCGCACGCGACTTACGGATCGCGAGTTCAAGAACGAGGAGTTCGGTATCGAGTTCATCTGAAGTCTCATCGACCCCACTCACAATCACCTCGGGATCAAAACCTGCGCTCCGCAAGATTGTAAGTCGCGAATGCGAAGACGAGGCGAGGACTAACCGCCGATCCACGATGGCTCCTAGGAACGCAGTGTCGCAGGAAGGCAAGACTCGACAGTGGAGATAATTCCTGTTCGCGCAGCCGAGATGTCCTGTTCGGTAAGGGTCTTATCCGAAGCACAAAATCGGACCCGGTAGCTCAGGCTCCGAGATCCTTCATGGACACCCCGACCACGGTAGGTGTCTACGAGCCTCACGGATTCGCCAAGCTCCCCAGCTGCATCCCGGATCGCGCGCTCGAGCACGACAGCGGGGATCTCGTCAGAGAGCACGAAAGCAAGGTCAACATCAGCTGAGGGGAAATGGCTCACCGGCTGAGCCAACTTCTCACGTCGCGAACATCGATTGAGAATCTCTACATCGACGACAAGCCAACCCAATCGTCGCGGAGCAAGACCCAGAAGCTCCTGCACAGCGGGATCAATCTCGCCAATCACGCCTCGGTGAGAAAATTAGGAATGAAACAAGTAATTTAAAAAAGTCTGGGAAACCATGGGGCTTTTTTTTAGGATGTACACTGCT
>CAIVND010000104.1 GCA_903907185.1 uncultured Acidimicrobiaceae bacterium | reverse complement strand
GATTGAAGATCAGCAATCAGTTCATCGAAGGACTCCGGTGAAAGTGGCCCAAAGAAACGGTGATTGACCTGGACGCAGGGCGCGGTGTCACAGGCGGCCAAGCACTCTGCCTCTTCAATGGTGAAATTGCCGTCGGATGTCGTCTGCCCGATATGCACGCCCAATCGGTGTTCTGCATGTTCGAGCAGCTCGTAGGCACCATTTAGGAGGCAAGCGATATTGGTACACATCGCGATGACGTACTCCCCAACTGGTTCGGTATGCAACATGTCATAGAAAGTCGCCGTTCCCCGGACCTCAGCAGATGTAACACCGACGAGCTCCGCAATATCTTGCATGGATTCGTCAGTCAGATATCCGTCTTGAGATTGGGCGAGATGGCAAAGTGGAATCAGAGCCGAACGGCTCACTGGATAGAGTGCAATCAGCCTCTTTGCCCGCTCGATATTCGCCTCATTGAGATGCGCCACTATCGATCAACCTCTCCAAGCACTGGATCGACAGACGACAAGATCGCCACTGTGTCTGCCATCATGCCTCCGCGCAATAGGGCAGGCACGCTCTGAAGATTGACGAAGCTTGGTGCTCGCATATGCATGCGATAGGGCTTGTTTGACCCATCGGAGACGATGTAGCAACCAAGCTCACCACGGGGAGATTCGACCGCCTCATAGACCTCACCCTCAGGCGGCTCAAATCCACGGCTAAATAGCTTGAAGTGATGAATAAGGGCCTCCATCGACTCATCAATGCGAGCACGCGGAGGTGGCGTAATCTTCGCATCTTGGATGCGATAGTCGCCCCTCGGCATGCGCTCAAGCACCTGCCGGACGATTCTGATCGACTCTCGAATCTCATTCATCCGAACGGCGTAGCGATCAAAGGTATCTCCAATCGATCCAACGATGACATCGAAGTCCACCTCGTTGTAGGCGAGGTAAGGCATCGAGCGCCGAAGATCCCATGGAACACCTGCCGCTCGCAAAAGAGGACCAGTCGCGCTGAGCGCGAGAGCCAGATCAGGACCGATTATCCCAACCCCTTCGGTCCGCTCACGAAAGATCGGTTGACCAGTTAGAAGTTCGTCGTAGTCATCAAGACGCGACTCGATAGTGTCCATCATGACTTCAACGTCATCTTCCCAACCATCAGGAAGGTCCGCAGCGACACCACCAGGACGGATGTAGTTGGTATTCATCCGGAGACCGGTGGTCTTTTCAAAGAAGGAAAGGACGAGCTCCCTCTCTCGGAAGCCAAAGATCATCATGGTTGTGGAGGCAAGGTCCATCCCATTTGTTGCTGCCCAAGTGACATGGGAACAGATTCGATTGAGTTCAGCCATCAACATCCGAATCCACGTCGCTCGCTCTGGCAGTTCGACACCAAGCAAGCGCTCAATCGCAAGACAGAAGACCAACTCATTTGAGATCGGTGAGAGATAGTCCATGCGGGTGACATTCGTCGCACCCTGAACATAGGTGAGCTCTTCGGCGGTCTTCTCCATGCCGGTATGCAGATAGCCGATAATCGGCTTTGACCGTAGAACCGTCTCTCCCTCCAACTCGAGCATGATTCGGAGTACTCCATGAGTGGATGGATGTTGTGGACCAAGGTTGATGATCATGGTCTCGCCATCACCGAAGAGTTGCTCTGAATCTCCAAGGTCGGCTGGACTTTGCTCGGGGAGGCGCAGAACGCCACCCTGTTCGATCAGACGTTCGATCTCCGACGTATCAGGAAGGGGGAAGAGACCCTCTTTGGTCCCTCCGGTGCGCTCCGTGAGATCGGCGTTCGTCGCGCTCTCATCGGAGGGAACGAAGGTTGTCGTTGATTCGTCGCTCATCGTGGCCCTGGAGCATCACGAAACTGCACAGGGACCCGACCAATGCCATAGTCCTTTCGGAGCGGATGGCCCTCCCACCCCGGTGGCATAAGAATTCGAGTCATATCAGGGTGGTTGGAGAACACGATCCCGAATAGATCGAAGGCCTCGCGCTCCATATTCTCAGTACCTGGATAGAGATAGAAGAGCGTCTCAATAACCGGATCCGACTCAGGCACCTGTACACGCAATCGCACGCGGTGCATCTTTGAGATTGAAAGAAGTGATACGACGATCTCAAATCGCTCGGGCTGAATCCCCTCAGGCAGCGACCGACGCTCTTGAGCGCTGAGGTAATCAACTGCACACAGGTCAGAGCACGTTACGTAGTCGGCACTTTTGATCGCCGAGATCGCCCCTAAGTACTGCTCCCGGGTCGGATGAAGGACATCCTGACCCCGAGATGAGGTTGTAGGGATCGATTCAACGCCAAGTATGTCGCCAACCATCTAGGTCGGAGTCCCGATACGAGTTGGATTTGGAAGACTCTGGGTCCATCCGGCCGTATCGTGACCGAGTTCAATGCCAGCGCCAGCATCGTTCTTGCCTCGACGCTGCATAATCTCGCCGTTCTTGACCTGCTCGTGCAGCGTGAGAATCGCGTGGATAAGGGTCTGCGGACCTGGAGGGCAGCCTGGTGCGTAGACGTCAACGGGAACGATCTCGTCGACGCCCTGCACGATTGCGTAGTTGTTAAACATGCCTCCGGTCGAGGCACAGACTCCCATTGAGATCACCCATTTAGGTTCCATCATCTGGTCATAGACCTGTCGAAGTACCGGAGCCATCTTCTGAGAGACGCGACCGGCGACGATCATGAGATCTGACTGTCGTGGCGATGGGCGAAATACTTCCATGCCGAAGCGGGCGAGGTCGTAATCTGCAGCTCCTGCTGCCATCATCTCAATGGCACAGCAGGCAAGACCAAAGGTTGCAGGCCACATTGAGTTATAACGACACCATTTAACAAAGTCCTCGAGTCTCCCGGTGAGGAAGTTATACCCGAGAGATTCGAGTCCATTCCAAGATGACAAGAGGCTCCCCTTACGCTGCTTCGCTAGATGAACCGATGCGGCGCACAGTTGACTGCGTCGTGCGGACTGCTTCACTGCTTACTGGCTTGAGATTCTTCAATGGTCCCCAATCAAGCGCCCCATTTGCGAGGAGGTAAGTAAAGGAGAAGAAAACAGCGACCGAAAAGATGATGATCTCAACGAGTCCAAAGGTTCCAAGACCACCGAATACGACCGCCCATGGAAAAAGAAAGATGACCTCAATATCGAAGATGACGAAGATCATGGCTACGAGGTAGAACCGAACAGGGAATCGCTGTGGAAGCTCGTAGGTCGGTACGATGCCACATTCGTAGGGAGCCTCTTTTGCCGCAGTCGGTCGTTGAGGAGCCAGCAATTTCGACGCAATGATCGAGAGTGCTGCAAATAAGAATCCCAGTACAAAAAGTACAAGTATTGGTAGGTAGCTATCGAGACTTCCCATGGCGTCATTTATTGTTGCACGCCGTCGAGAATTTGGCACATCCAAACGTAAAAGAAGAGTTTCATTGCCAATGGAGGCAAAAATTGGCCGGTAGTGTCTTTGCGTGGCTACCGAAGATGATCAGACCGCGACACACCCAGCAAGACCAAGTAAGATC
>CAIVND010000103.1 GCA_903907185.1 uncultured Acidimicrobiaceae bacterium | reverse complement strand
GCGGTGCTGCACGAAGGCTCGCACGATGGAGGCAGTTCCCTCGGGTCGCAGGGCATAGTGCCGTCCGCCTCGATCGGTGAATTCGTACATTTCCTTGCTCACCACTTCGGAAACTTCACCGATCCCTCGCTGAAACACCCGAACGTCTTCGAACATGGGCGTATGAACCAATCCAAAACTGTACCGATGGGACAGATTCGCGAACAGTCCCAGCAGGCTTTCCCATCGGGCACTCTCTGGCGGCATGAGGTCGTGCGTTCCGGTTGGGGCCTGAGGTGTCTGGTTGTCGTCGATCACGCTCTTAGCCTCGCGCACCAGGGAGTTGTCGATAGGCATCGAACACTCCATCAAGGCGTTTCAAGGAATAGATGAGGCTCTCAAGGTGAACCGGGTCCGCCAACTCGATATCGAAGGTCATACGGCTCACTCGATCCGCCGTTGTGGCTGTGCGTGCTCCGACAATATTCAGGTGATGTTCCGACACGATCTGAGAGACATCAGACAGCAAGTGGGAACGGTCAAAGGCCATCACTTCGAGCGTGACTCTAAAGATACTGTCGCTCGAGGCATCCCACTCAACTTCGATGACTCGCTCCCGCGAACGAACAGACAGTGCCGTTGAGTTTGAACAGTCGGTTCGGTGAACCGAGATACCACGACCCTGCGTCACAAATCCAATAATTTGGTCTCCCGGCACTGGCGTGCAACAGCGTGCCAGGTGAATCATGACGTCGTCGAGTCCCTCCACATAGACACCCGGGGCATCTCGACGAGGTGCCCGGGTGCTCGAGGTCGCCGTCGTCGGCATCTGCTCGACCCCATCACCTCGCAAGCCTCGCGAGAGCCGCTGGACAACCGACTGCGCAGAAATCTGACTTTCCCCAATAGCGACAAACAGCGAATCCAAGTCGCTGAGGCTCATCTCCGTTACCACTTCCAACATGGCTAACGACTTCAACGTGGTCTGTACCGGCATAGATTCTCGACGCAATGCTTTAATAAGGTCCTCACGTCCTGACTCCAACGCATCGTCTCGCCGCTCGCGGCTAAACCACTGTCGGATCTTGTTGCGTGCTCGAGATGAGGCAACGATGGAAAGCCAATCTTGCGACGGGCCTGCCTCAGTGGATTTTGATGTGAAGATCTCAACGCTATCCGCCGAGATCAGCGTTGTATCCAATGGGACGAGTCGACCGTTCACTTTCGCCCCGATACAGTGATGGCCAACCTCGGTGTGAACCGCGTAGGCAAAGTCAACGGGCGTCGACTTCGGGGGCAGGGAGATGACCCGTCCCTTCGGAGTAAACACGTAGACCTCATCTTGTTCAAGATCGAGCTTCAGGGTATCGAGGAACTGAACGGGATCGCTGATCTCACTGTCGACATCGGAGATCCGTTGCATCCAAGCAACTTCATCCTTGCTGGTGGACTCCTCTTTGTACCCCCAGTGGGCAGCGATGCCGTACTCCGCGCGCGCATGCATCTCTTGGGTTCGAACCTGCACTTCGACTGGTCGCCCATTGGGACCAATGACCGTGGTGTGAAGTGATTGATACAGGTTGAACTTTGGACTGTTGATGTAGTCCTTAAAGCGACCCTGCACTGGAGGCCACAGAGCGTGAATCACCCCGAGGACTGCCCAGCAGTCTTTCTCGTGATCGACCACAACCCTCAGCCCTACCAAGTCAAAGATCTCATCAAACTCTTTGCCCCGCACCACCATTTTTTCGTAGATACTCCAAAGATGCTTTCCGCGACCGCGAACGTCAGCCTCGATGGCAAAGGCTCCCAGCCGATCTCTCAAGAGCGTGATGACCTCCGCGACGATTGCTTCACGTTCTGGAGAACGCGCCGCTACCATCTGTTCGATTTCCGCATAGCGCTTTGGATGCAGGGTCGCGAAGGCTAAGTCCTCAAGCTGCCACTTGACCTGCTGGACACCGAGGCGGTGCGCCAGAGGGGCGTAGACATCGAGCGTTTCCTGAGCGGTCCGTCGCTGCTTCCACTCAGGCATCACCGCAATGGTTCGCATGTTGTGAAGTCGGTCTGCCAATTTAATCAACAGCACCCGCCAATCAGACGCCATGGCGATCAGCATCTTGCGAATGGTCGCTGCCTGTTGTGCTTCTTTCGAATCGAAAGCCAGACGATCTAACTTTGTGACACCGTCGACGATGTTGGCGACTTGTGCCCCAAACTGCGACTCAATCACATCGAGGGTTACCCCGGTGTCCTCCACCGCATCGTGAAGAAGAGCTCCGATAATGGTGGCCTCGTCGAGCCCAAGATCAGCGACAATGCCGGCCACCGTCACGGGGTGTGAGATGTAGGGCTCACCAGAGTGTCGTTGCTGGCCTGCGTGCGCGTCGGCGGCAAGACGAGCCGCCAGAGTGATTCCCGCCGTGGAGTCCAGTGGCCGAGACCTACTAAAAGCGGCCAGCACGGGGGCTAGGAGTTCGTCCACCAATTCGCTCGTGGCATCGCCCTCAGTCATGGTTTTTAACTGAGACATCATACCTTTACGCTACCCGGCGTGGCGCAGTTGTTCGGCGACGGATACCGAGCGCCCGATCAGCGTCGTTTGCGCTTGCGCGGCCGGGGTGTTCCGTCACTCACCGGCGCTCCAGCGGCCACGCGAGCCGCTGCTGACCCCGGAGCAATGACGCCATCGGTCGTCCCCACGCTTCCTTGGTCTGACGACCCGGATCGACCCTCTTGGGCAGCCTGGGTTGGTGTCAGCACCTGAG
>CAIVND010000102.1 GCA_903907185.1 uncultured Acidimicrobiaceae bacterium | reverse complement strand
TGCATCTATGGAACTCTTTCGGAGCCCTTTTTAACCGCGATAGAAGAGCGGCGAAGCGCGTCCGCTACGCAGTTGTGGACCTCGAGACCACTGGACTTGAGCCAGCGACAAGCAACATCATCGAGATTGCAATCATTGAACTTGACGCAAAGGGAAAAATTACCGCTGAGTGGTCATCACTGCTCAATCCACCAGGAGATGGAGAACTAGGCGCAACCCAAATCCACGGTATAACTCGAGCGATGGTCGATGGTGCGCCGCAACTCGAGAACCTTGCAGACGAGATCTCTGAACTATTGATCGATCACGTCATCGTCGGACATGTCATCGCGTTCGATCTCTCACATTTGACTGCCGAATTTGCTCGGATTAGCCGGCCACTCCCCGATCTCGGATCTGTGTCGATCTGTACTCGAGAGCTAGCTCGCCAGTTCATGGCGAGCGGTCCACGGACGCTTAACGCGTGTTGTGAGAGTGCATCGATCACACTCTCGAACGCGCACAGCGCGCTAGGGGACACCCGTGCGACCGCTGAACTATTTGCGTACTTTCTCGACAGAATCAAGCTCAAGGAGATCGCAATGCGGACCAGCCGCCTGAGTGGACTTTCCTGGTCCCAGCCGCCGCTTCACATCGAACGAGCCGCCGCGCAACCGCGAGTACGCGTCTAGACCGATTCAGCGACTCCACTTGAAAATGCGATGAGATGGTCGAGCACGCGCAGTGCTGCACCGGAGTCGATCGACTGACGTGCAAGCTCGAGCCCGCTACCAATATCGGGCGCAAGATCGGCGACCACCATCGCAGCCGCCGCGTTTAACGTAACGATGTCACGTTGGGCACCGAGCTCGCCGGCAAGTACCGCCCGTAGGCGATCCGCGTTGTGCGCGGCGCTTCCACCCTGCAGCTCCTCCAGCCGAGCGGTGGCAAGCCCGTAGCTCTTCGGATCAAGTTGGTAGGTCGAACGCACGCGCTCGCCCGACTCATTGAGAACTGATTCGAACACCGTCGAACTCGTCACTGTCGAAAGTTCATCAAGTCCATCATTTCCATAACAGACAATGGCGTGGTGCGATCCCAGCGACTCCAACACCCCCATCATCTTCTCTGCCACTGAGGGGTCCCCTACGCCGACGACCTGGCGAGTCACCCCTGCGGGGTTTGCGAGCGGTCCAAGGATGTTGAAGATCGTTTGAACGCCGAGCTCGCGACGCACCGGTGCAACAAAGCGCATCGCAGGATGAAACCTTGGGGCAAAGCAGAACCCAATGCCCGTCTCCTCGATGCAGCGCTTGACTGCGTCGGGACCTAGTTCGATCGCGACACCAAGCGCTTCGAGGACATCGGCCGATCCCGACTGTGAGGATGCTGCGCGTCCCCCGTGTTTCGCGACCACTGCACCAGCTCCGGCCGCCACAAAGGCAGCGGAGGTGGAGACATTTATCGTGGTTGACCGATCCCCACCCGTTCCACAGGTATCGATCGCATCTACATCCAGTTCTACGCGGTCACCAGCGCCGCGCATCGCTGCGACAAATCCCGTGATCTCTTCGGTCGTCTCGCCTTTGGTCTTGAGGGCGCCAACGAGCGCAGCGATCTGGGTGGGTTCGGCCCTTCCGGCGAGGATCTCCTGGAAGGTCTCATAGGCCAGCGACTGGCTCAAATCCTCGCGACGAAAGACCGTTGCCAGTACCGCAGGCCAGCCAGGAAAAGAGATGCCGTCGCTATTTTCGGTCATACCGAATTCGATCGTGACCGCTGGGAATGGGGTACGGAGCTAGGCAGACTTGCGACGTTGACGGCTGATCCGGCGACGCTCGCGCTCGTTCAGTCCGCCCCAAACACCCTCGCGCTCACGATTAGCCAAGGCATACTCAAGGCAGGTCTCCGAGACCGGACAGACTCCGCAGATCGCCTTTGCCTCCTCAGCCTCCTCTTCGGTGGTTGGGTAGAAGACCTCTGCGTCAATTCCCTGGCATGCTGCTCGCTGGCGCCAACTGGCGTTCATCGGACTTCGCTTTCTGCTCTGCGCTCTTTTCGGAGATCCTCGATAAAAAGGACCCGCCCCGGCCGTACTGCCTGGGCTTCCCATTCGTCTGGACAAATTCGCCGGAGCGAAATGACACTCAGAAGGGAAGAGATATTTTGCTACAAACTCCCCGATCTGTAAAGACCTACCCACAGATTATTTCGCTTCGTCGCGCCAATCACTCTGCAACGACGCTTTGGTCTCCTCACTGAGTCCGCATTCATGCTGGTAGGAGGGATGATCGGTCACCAACGAGACCGGCTCGGTCGCAAATCGCTGCTGATCGTCTGAAGTGAGGCTAAATCGAACGTAGTGGACGGCCGCTGTGGTCTCCTCACGGGTCAGCTGAGAGGCATGGGCGGCGTCAACCTCACAGCGGACCAATGTGACAACGGGCTCCTCGCCGATACGAAGGACAAAGGATCGCTCGATCCCCACCAACTTCGGGAGCCACTCTCGAAGCTGTTGATCGGAGGTGAGCTCCAAAAAGACGGTAAGGCACAGCTCGCCACGCTCGGGAATCAAAGGGTTGTAGGCAACGAGCTGATCATCGATCGCCGCATCGGTCATCATCTTTTCGGCCCTTGCCATCTCTTGGATCTGAAAACGCATCGTCGTCGCGTTTTCAAAGACCACCGTGATAATCGGACCAATGCCAAGACGTCGAAGGCGCTTGAGTGCGATCACCTCACTACGAAACTCCTCCCGCTCGCCCTCGTAGGCACGCAGATCAGAGATGTCATCTCGGGTCAGCTTTGCCATTACTTTTCAACGTCGAGTCCGTAGGCACGTGCAATGACGCCGAGGGGATTCGTCGGCGTGATCCCGGTCTCCTGCAAGATCGCGGTATTGGCGAGGTGGCAGTCTCCGCAGACCGCCTCGGCATCTGCCTCAGTTACCGCTCGGGCAAGCGGACGTGCCACCTTTCGGGCGAGGTCATAGTTCTCGGCACGGTAGCCCCACGTACCGTCGATTCCCGAACAGCGATCGATCACCGTCACCTTTGCGCCGGTGAGTGCCATAAGATCGCGTCCTTTAAATCCAATGTTCTGTGCGCGCATATGACAGGCCAGGTGGTAGGCGACAGTCTCGACGGTCTCGCCCGGGAACTCCTTGTCGAGCGGTCGCTCACCGGAGCGGTCTCCAGCGATGAGGTACTCAGCTGCATCGAAGGTGTGCGCCGCGACAAGATCAGCGTCGGGACCGGGCGCGTAGATCGGATAGTCCTTACGGATGATGTACGCGCAGGTTGGCTGTGCAACGATGACATCTTTGCCAGCCGCAACCTCTTTCGCGAGCGCTTCAACGTTCTGACGTGCCGAGGCTTCGAATCGTTTGAGATCACCACT